>NZ_MUFM01000026.1:0-47381 GCF_001996125.1 Salinivibrio sp. PR932
ATTCAATATCAATGGTATTCGTGCTCGTTTGCATCAATTGCAAGCCTTGATTGAAAAACATCAACCTGACGTGATCGGGTTACAAGAAACCAAAGTCCATGATGACGCCTTTCCGCTCGCGGATGTCGAAGCCATGGGTTACGAAGTGCACTTTCATGGCCAAAAAGCCCATTATGGCGTGGCAATGCTATGTAAAAAGTCCCCTATCAGCGTGCAAAAAGGCTTTCCTACTGACGATGAGGACGCTCAACGCCGGATGATCATGGCGACCTTTGAAGACGAAAACGGCAAGCCAATCACTGTGCTCAACGGTTACTTCCCGCAAGGGGAAAACCGCAGCCATGAAACCAAATTCCCCGCCAAGCGTAAGTTTTATCAAGACTTAATGACCTATTTAGCTGACCGTGATCCCAGTGAGCAGCTGGTGGTGATGGGCGACATTAATATCAGCCCGAAAGACGATGACATCGGTATTGGTGAGCAAAACGCCAAACGCTGGCTACGCACCGGTAAGTGCTCTTTCTTACCCGAAGAGCGTGAGTGGCTGGGCACTCTGATGGACTGGGGGTTTGTTGACACCTTCCGAGCCCTGCACCCAACCGTGAACGATCAGTTCTCGTGGTTTGACTACCGCTCACGCGGCTTTGACGATAACCGTGGCCTGCGTATTGACGTGATTCTGGCCACTCCAGATCTGGCGAGCCAATGCATCGATGCCGGCATTGACTACGAACTCCGTGCGATTGAAAAACCGTCAGATCACGCGCCGATTTGGGCAACCTTTAAGTAAGCCCCAAGGCGCACACGTTGGATAAAAAAACGCCGCAGATGATCAGGTGATCACTGCGGCGTTTCTTATTTGAGATTGAGCCGATTAGCTCAGCGGCCTTAAATGGCGTAGGAAGCGGCGCTCCGCTAAGCGGAACATCCAAAGGATGCTAAATGTCAGCGCCATATAAAACACGCCGGCGGTCAAAAACGACTCGAACGGCGCATAATAGCGAGAGTTCACTATCCGAGCGGCACCGGTTAAATCGACAATGGTGATAATCCCAGCCACCGCTGAGCCGTGTAGCATAAACACCACTTCGTTACTGTACGCCGGCAACGCACGACGCATCGCACTCGGCAACACAATGCGCGAAAAGGCTTTATAGGGGCTCATGCCATAAGCGATCGCCGCCTCGACTTCCCCTTTAGGAAGGCCATTAATCGCGCCACGGATGATTTCCGCTGTGTAAGCGGCTGTGTTCAGCACAAAGGCCACTAAGGCGCAGAACCAAGCGTGCTGCCACAAAGTGTCTTCAACATTAATTACCTGACTTAAGCCATAATAAATCAGATACAGCTGGATCAGCAGCGGTGTGCCACGGAAAAAATAAATAAACGCCCACGCTGGGTAGCGCCATAAAGGGAATTGCGCGTTGCGTGCTACCGCGACCGGCACCGCCACCACTAAACCAATCACCAATGCCAGTGATACCAGCCATACAGTGGTCCACAATCCCTCGAGGTAGATGGGCCACGTTTCTAGAACAAGTGAAAAATCCATAAGCACCTACCGCGTGTGAATACTAAAGCGACGCTCCATCCAACGCAGTCCCGTGGTCGAGATACTGGTGAAGAGCAAGAAAATCAGCGCGACAGTAAAATAGAAGGTAAATGGCATCTGGGTGGATCCGGCCGCCAATGCCCCTTTGCGCACCATGTCATCAAGACCGATGATTGACACCAGCGCGGTAGTTTTAAGTAGCACCAGCCAGTTGTTACCGAAGCCTGGTAACGCATGACGGATCATCTGCGGTAAAAGAATACGGCGAAACGCTAAACTGCTGCTCATGCCATAGGCACGTGCCGCTTCCATTTCCCCTGCGTCCACCGCCATAATCGCGCCACGGAAGGTTTCCGCCATGTAAGCGCCAAAGATAAACCCGATGGTTAGGATCCCGGCGATAAATGGGCTGACATCGACGTAATCCGGCAAATAAGACGTCCATTCATGGCTAGGGTTCTGCCCCGCCATATACTCATTGAGCCACTCATTCATCCCATACAGACTGTTATTGAGAAGCATTTGTCCGCCATAAAAAATTAGCATCATCAAGACAAGGTCAGGGATACCGCGGATCACAGTCGTATAAAGGGTGGCAACACCACGCAACGTTGAGAATTTTGACAATTTTGCCAACGCCCCGAGCATACCCAGTAGCATGGCAAGACCTAACGAGAGCAGCGCAACCTGAAGGGTCACCCATGCACCTTCGAGCAGGGACCACTCGTAACCTTTCAAATCAATCATATGATTCGGGCAGCACTTTCATGCTGCCCGCCTGCCTATTACTCGCCGTATACGTCGTAGTTGAAGTACTTGGCTGCAATCTCGTCATACACGCCTTTTTCACGCAACGAATCGATCGCTTGGTTAAGCTTCTCAGTCAGCGCTTTGTCTTGCTTGCGTGTCGCAATGCCAAAACCTTCACCAAACCACTCAGGATCGGTTAATGACGGACCAATAAACTCAAACGCATCACCGCCTTCTTTATCAAGCAGGCCTTGCTGCAGTGCTGACGCATCGCCAAGAATTGATTCGATACGGCCTGCTTTCAAATCAAGGTAAGCTTCATCGAAAGTGCCATAGCGAACGATATCGACCGCATCGCCATAGTTATCCGTCAGGTATTTATCATGGGTGGTTGCGCGCTGAACACCGATTTTAACGCCCTCTAACCCCTCTTTGGTAAAGGTCAGATCCGTGCCTTTTTCAGCTACAAATTTGTTCGGGATGAGGGCGTACTTGTTGGTGAAATCGACTTTCTTTTTACGCTCTTCGGTGATAGACATCGCTGCGATGATGGCATCGTATTTACGCGCTAACAGTGAGGGAATGATGCCATCCCAGTCCTGAGCGACGATTTTACACTTTGCTTGCATCTCTTCGCACAGCGCATTGGCCATATCCACATCAAAGCCTTTCAGCTCGCCTTCATTGGTGGTCCAACTAAATGGAGGGTACGCCCCTTCGATACCAAAACGTACGACCTTCCAATCCTTGGCTGCTACGGAGGTTGACCCAACCGCGGCCATCACGGCGGCGGCAACTAGCCATTTTTTCATTTTCCTTTCTCCTGTCGTTTTTACGATGTTGTGCGGGCTACGCCCATTTGCATGGTTATGCTATTGATATATTTAATTAGTAGATTGATGAGATAAACTGCTTCAGGCGCTCAGATTCCGGAGCATTAAACAACTCTTTCGGATCACCCTGCTCCTCGACCAACCCTTGATGTAAAAACATCACATGATTCGACACATCACGCGCGAAGCTCATTTCGTGGGTAACCACCAGCATAGTTCGCCCTTCTTCCGCCAGTGAACGCATCACCCCCAGCACTTCTCCCACTAATTCAGGATCCAGCGCGGAGGTTGGCTCATCAAACAGCAACACTTCTGGCTCGACGGCGAGCGCACGCGCAATCGCAGCACGCTGTTGTTGACCACCGGATAAATGGCCTGGGTAGTAATCGCGCCGCTCATACAATCCAACGCGATGCAACAAGGCCTCAGCTTGTTCAATCGCTTCCGCCTTGGGCACACCCAATACATGAACAGGCGCTTCAATAACATTTTGCATCACCGTCATGTGTGACCAAAGGTTGAAGCCTTGAAATACCATGGCCAGACGCGAGCGAATGCGTTGCACTTGTTTGTCACTGACGGGAACAGGCTCACCAGCACGGTTGTTTTTCATTTTGATCAACTCACCATTGACCCAAATTTCGCCGCCGGTGGGCGTCTCAAGTAAATTGATACAACGCAAAAAGGTGCTTTTCCCGGATCCGGAAGAGCCAATAATAGAGATAACGTCGCCACGGTGGGCGTCGAGAGAAATGCCTTTGAGCACTTGGTGCTGCCCAAAGCTTTTTTTGAGTGACTTAACCTGTAGCGCTACAGCTTCCGTCATGCGCTAGCTCCTATCATCCATGAAATCTGTTGTGTTTACGTACCGCCCACATCAAATGCGCGCTTATTATTACTCACGGTTGGGTGAGTGCCTGACCCCTCACCATCGTTGGTGATTAATTCGACATCTTGCAATCGAAAATATCACCCCTCCCTCTAATGAGCAACATTTTGTTAACCTTAAAAATGGAATTATTATAGTCAATATTATTGCATAAAAAGTCAAACGCAAAATTAACTGCTGAAAAAACAACCAGCACATTCGTCACATCGAGATCGTCGACATACCAACAAAGTTACAACTGTCATATTTCTCTACTCTGCTTCCAACAGCCAACCGTCGGCAGTATGGGCGAGATACAAAAGGGCGAACGTGAGGTATCGCTTAACAACAAGCATAGCGCAGCACATTGTTTTTAAGGAAATAAAGTAGGCGCTGAATAGAAACCCATACTCTCACGCACGGGTGGTGAACGCTTTTCAGTGTTAATACGCACCAAGAAGTAACAAAACTGTGAAGGGGCGAACGCTAAGACCATGATGGCAGACAAAAGCGCCCGCATTGTAAGACAGATTAGGAAATAGATAGATCAGACAAGCTCGCGCGACCTGCTTTAAGTAATTCCAACGTCTCTCGCCAACGTTCAGCCAAGCCTGAGGTATCCCTTGCTTGCCACTCATTTAAGGCAAAGTCAGCCAAGGCATAATCTCCCGCTTTGATAGCGCTAATAGATAACCACTGCCAAAGCATCCTATCTTCTTTTAAACCATGAGAAAGCGCCACTTGGGACGTATCAATCACCTCTTGCCAGCGCTTGAGCTGATACGCCAACATCACTTGAAGCTTAAGGGTTTGTGTATCAGGCGCGCTCAGGTTGATCTCGCTGACCCGATTAAGTGCCGCGACACGCTGGTTGTTTTGCAGCAGACACTGCACCAACAAAAGTTGCTCATCTCGTGTGGGAACGCGATCCAATTGGCTTAACCCTTGCTGCCAATAAGCCAGCGCTTCTTGAGGTTGGGTTTGTTCGAGTTGCTCTAGCGCCAATGTGCGATACAACGCAATATCGGCCCTCGCTCTCGCTAAGTATTGACGGGCTTGAGAGTGCGATCCGGCATGCGCATGTGCTCGCGCAGCCTGAGCCAACCATTTCGGCGCAACATCGTCTTGCTGAGCCAGTGCATCAAAGGTACGTGCCGCGGCGGAAAACTGCGACAAGGCCATTTCACTCAACCCTTTGGTTTGCAGAGTAAACGCATCCGCATTGCCGCTCTTTTGTAGTCGCGACGCATAGTCTATCGCCACATCATAGCGAGATAATGCGTAAGCCGACTGCATCGCCAAACGGTTGGCATGCGGCAGTAATTCATGGTGCTCGGCCATCTGCCGCGCATAGCGAAGGACTTCATCATATTGTTTAACGCGGTAGGCTAAAGTAATCACTGCCGATAAGGCGTCCGCTTCGCTGTCTTTACTTAATGCATTGAGCGCGAGTGCCTGACGATAACTGCGATAAGCCTCTGCCCGTTGCTGTAAATACAAATGCGCTACGCCTTGCAGACGCAATAACTCGGCACGTGCTGAATTATCCAGTGCTGCATCATCCTTCGCGGTCAGCAACGTTTGGCTATTTTGCAACGCCTGCTGATACGCCCCTTGTTGAATCAGACCACTGACGGCATCTACACTGGCGGTTTGTTGTCCGTACGCGGGTGCCAACACCAACATACTTGCCAGCATACAAGCGTGAATTCCCTTACTCGAAAAAGCGCTTCCTAAGCTCGAAATCAGTCGCCGCACCAAACTTATCCATTGTTCAACCATGATGGGATGACTAT
Organism: Salinivibrio sp. PR932; assembly: GCF_001996125.1. Lineage (NCBI taxonomy): Bacteria > Pseudomonadati > Pseudomonadota > Gammaproteobacteria > Vibrionales > Vibrionaceae > Salinivibrio > Salinivibrio sp. PR932. The sequence goes on from NZ_MUFM01000026.1 coordinate 5,800, forward strand.
AACGTAATTTTTCTTTGTCAGCAGCGCTAGCTGTCATGCTGTCTACATTCCTTGGCGTGTGATCGCGTTCCTCGACACAGTCACCCACTTTCACCCTCGATATTCGCCTGTTTTGTAGCACATTTTAGGCGTGATTTTTGGTAAAAAAATTACAAAACTCCGACATGGGTGGCTTTTTAGGCACATTTGGCGCGCTAAAAAGCGCCGATAACCGGCCGTGGCACGTAAAAAAATTACACGGTAATGATCTAAGTCAACATTCAGAAAATCCTCTATTGTTAGCATGCTGATAACGAAACAGAACACGGCCACAAGGCCAGCGTAAAAACAATATAAAGACTGGCTAAACCACTGTTTCGAAAGCTTTTGCTTTCTGTAGACGAGGAAATTATGGCAACACATGCTCAAGACCGCAGTGTGAGTCACGAAGAAAAAAGCGAATATCAAAAGAAGCACAAGCCGGCTTCATCATTCGCCTCCCGCGCTGACTACCTGAATCACGAACTACAAATCATGCGTCCGCGCCGTTGGGGGCTAAACCTGCCCGGCCGTGACTTCCGTTTTGAACTTGAAGATCTTGTTCCCGCGCTAGCTGGTACCATCGGCATCATCGCAATGTATTCTGCGGTAATGATGTCATGGGCTGAGGGGCTAACCGCAGCGTGGGATCACATCACACTTGGTAAAGCATTTGCCGTCGAGGTTGCTCGCGTGGAAATGTTAATACCTGCTTTATTGTTTTGTGTGTTACTGTGCGGCTTTATCAACCCCCGCGCGAACTTAGCCGGTAACCACGGTCCGATGATCCCGTTGGTCGGAACCATCGCCTTGGCCGGTGCTCACCCACTTGCTCTCGGTATTCTGATCGGCGTATTTGGCCTGACCTTAAGCTACCTCAAAGGTGGGTCCAAACTGGTAAATCTTACTAGTCAGGGCGTGGCCGGTGGCTTGCTGATTTTCCTCGGCTTTGGTGGCGCAAAAGGACAAATTGAGAGCCTGTTGGCTTGGGGCGCAGAGATCAACATGGGCTATGTCTCCATCTTGATTCTTGCCGTGTCGATTGTGATTTATGCCTTCTTGGCTCGGATTGGTAAGCGCTGGCTGGCGATCCCTGTATGCGCCATTACTGGTGGTTTGATTGCCACTGCACTTGGTGCGGGCTCGTCATTAGAGTTTGTCACCCAGCCCGGTATCCCAAACCTTAACCCTGTGTACTGGTGGGGATCGACTGAACAAGGTTGGCAGCTAGGTTTACCTAATGTATCGCACTTCTTAGCGTCATTGCCATTTGCTTTGCTCGCGGTTGCGATGTGGTCGCCAGACTTCCTTGGTCACCGTATTTTCCAGGAACTAAACTATCCTAAGAAAGCCGAAAAAGTACTGATGGATGTGGATGACACCATGACAGGGTGCTCAATTCGCCAAATGGTCGGCGCCTCTGTAGGTGGCGGTAACATCACCTCATCATGGGGCACCTATATGATCCCGGCTGCGATAGCTCGCCGCCCGATCCCAGGTGGTGCCATTATTCTCGGTTTACTGTGTATCGGTGTGGCTTTAATTGGTTACCCAATGGACGTTGCCACTTGGCCTCCAGTGATGACTATCGCACTGCTTTCAGGGGTATTCCTGCCCTTGCTTGAAGCAGGCATGCAGATGGTCAAAGACGCCAAGTCAAGTCAGTCAGCCGGTATTTGTATTTTCGCCTCCATGGCTGTTAACCCAGTCTTTGGTTGGGCAGTCACAATGCTTTTGGACAACAACGGCCTTATCGGTGACAAAGAGCGTCCTAAAACGCTGTCAGCGGTTGACCGTCTGGTGATTCCAACCGCCACTGTGATTATTTGTATTGCTGCCATGTTGGCAGTTGGAATGATTCCCGGCATTCCAGCGTTATTGTAATAACTCAGCCCCGCTTACGGGCGGGGCAATCCGGATTTAAATCGATGGGTCGCAGGCGTCAGCCATACTGACAAACACTATGACTGAACCTGGTCCCGATAAACTTCTTTTTGAAAAGAGTACAGGTAGGTGCAACATGTCTGAGCACGTTTCTAATGCATGGGAAGGATTTGTTGAAGGTAACTGGAGCAAAGCCGTTGATGTTCGCGACTTTATCCAAAAAAACTATACCCCTTACGAGGGCGACGAATCATTCCTAGTCTCTGAGCCAACTAACGCGACTAGCCAGCTGTGGGCGCGCGTGATGGAAGGCATCAAGCAAGAGAACGCGACGCATGCACCGGTTGACTTTGATACGTCTGTGGTTTCTACCCTGACTTCTCATGACGCCGGCTACATCGAAAAAGATCTGGAAAAGATTGTTGGTCTACAGACTGACGCGCCGCTAAAACGCGCCATGCTGCCTTACGGCGGTATCCGCATGGTAGAAGGTTCATGCCACGCTTATGGCCGTGAGCTTGACCCACAAGTGAAGAAAGTTTTCACCGAGTATCGTAAAACCCATAACCAAGGTGTTTTCGATATCTACACCCCTGAAATCATGAAGTGTCGTAAGTCTGGCGTATTGACCGGTCTTCCTGATGCCTACGGCCGTGGTCGTATCATCGGTGATTACCGTCGCGTCGCGCTATACGGTATCGACTTCTTGATGAAAGACAAAAAAGCGCAGTTCGATTCTCTGCAAGAGAAATTCGAAAACGGCGAAGATCTGCAAATGACCATGCAACTGCGTGAAGAAATTGCAGAGCAGTACCGTGCACTGGGCCAACTTAAAGAAATGGCAGCGAAATACGGCTGTGATATTTCTCGCCCAGCAGAAAATGCGCAAGAAGCCATTCAGTGGACTTACTTCGGCTACCTAGGTGCAGTAAAAACCCAGAACGGTGCAGCAATGTCACTGGGCCGCACGTCAACCTTCCTAGATATTTATCTAGAGCGCGACATGGCCGCTGGCAAACTGACTGAAGAACAAGCGCAAGAGCTGATCGACCACTTCGTGATGAAACTGCGTATGGTTCGTTTCCTACGTACGCCTGAGTATGATGATCTCTTCTCTGGCGACCCAATTTGGGCAACTGAATCAGTAGCCGGTATGGGTCTAGACGGTCGTACTCTGGTATCTCGTACCAGCTTCCGTTTCCTTAACAGCCTATACACCATGGGTCCAAGCCCAGAGCCAAACATCACTGTGCTTTGGTCTGAAAAACTGCCTGAAGGCTTCAAAAAATTCTGTGCCAAAGTGTCTATCGATACCTCGTCTATCCAGTACGAGAACGATGATCTGATGCGCCCAGACTTTGAGTCAGACGACTATGCAATTGCATGTTGTGTATCACCAATGGTGGTTGGTAAACATATGCAGTTCTTCGGTGCTCGTGCCAACTTGGCGAAAACCCTGCTTTATACCATCAACGGTGGTATCGATGAGAAGCTGAAAATCCAAGTTGCGCCTGAACACGCGCCAATGACTGACGAAGTGTTGGACTATGACAAAGTCATGGACCGCATGGATCACCTGATGGACTGGCTGGCGAAGCAATATGTAACTGCCCTGAACAGCATCCACTTCATGCACGACAAATACAGCTACGAAGCGGCGCTGATGGCACTGCACGATCGTGACGTACGTCGTACCATGGCATGTGGTATTGCGGGTCTATCGGTAGCGGCTGACTCACTGTCTGCGATCAAATACGCAAAAGTGAAACCTGTTCGTGACGAAGACGGTATTGCAATCGACTTTGAAATCGAAGGCGAATACCCAACCTTCGGTAACAACGATGAGCGTGTTGACCAAATCGCTTGTGACCTAGTTGAGCGTTTCATGAACAAAATCCGTTCACTGAAAACATACCGTGACGCTGTCCCAACGCAATCTATCCTGACTATCACCTCAAACGTGGTATACGGTAAGAAAACCGGTAACACGCCAGATGGTCGTAAAGCAGGTATGCCTTTCGCACCAGGTGCTAACCCAATGCACGGCCGTGACGAAAAAGGCGCGGTTGCGTCACTGACTTCGGTTGGTAAACTGCCATTTGCCCACGCCAAAGACGGTATCTCTTATACCTTCTCTATCGTGCCAAATGCTCTGGGTAAAGATGAAAACACCCAGCGCGCTAACCTTGCCGGTCTAATGGATGGTTACTTCCACCATGAAAGCGGTCAAGAAGGCGGCCAACACTTGAACGTGAACGTGATGAACCGTGAAATGCTACTCGACGCGATGGAACATCCTGAGAACTATCCTCAGCTGACTATCCGTGTTTCTGGTTACGCGGTACGTTTTAACTCGCTGACCAAAGAGCAGCAGCAAGACGTCATCACTCGTACCTTCACCTCTTCACTGTAAGAGATGATCAAGAGCCCTTCACACAATAAGGGCTTCTAAAAAGAAAAAACCGCCGGCAATGCTGGCGGTTTTTATTTATCACTCTTTCCCTTTCACGATTTAATCCGCAACCCACCTCAGTGCCAACCAAAGCCCATCCGTTGCTAACGTCGCTTGTTTACTCAGGTGCTACACCACCTCAAAGTGATCGAGTTTGCTATCTAACTCTCGCGCGGAGTCAGCCAGTAGCTGGCTTTGTTCGGCAAGGTGAGTGGCCGCACCGCTCACTTCATTGGCCGAGTTATGAATGTTACTCACATTCTGGTTCATCTCTTCTGAGACAGTGCCTTGCTGCTCTGCAGCCGCCGCAATTTGCACCACACGATCGTTAGACTGATGCAAGGCCGCCACCATGTCTTTAAGCTGCTGCTGTGTTTCGAGCGCTGTCGCCACACTTGCTTCACTGGATTGATGGCTCGAAGTCATCGCTTCGGCTGCCTCAATCGCGTTATTGGTCAGCTCCTCAATGGTGCCTTGAATTTCAGTGGTCGACTTCTGGGTGCCTTGCGCCAACGAGCGCACCTCATCGGCAACCACCGCAAAGCCACGGCCTTGCTCACCCGCTCGCGCCGCTTCAATCGCCGCATTCAATGCCAACAGGTTGGTTTGCTCAGAGATGCCTTGGATCACTCCCGCCACATCACTGATTTGCATCACACCTTGTTTCACTTGGTTCACTAGCTTATCGGCACTGGCAATACGCTCCGCCACCTCGCGAATACTCGCCACCGTACTGTCTAATTTGTGGTTACCCACTTCGGCCATATCGGCAATTTCATTGGTCGCTTGGGCGGTTTGCTCTGCATGGTCAGCCACATCCGCCACCGTTGCTGTCATTTCGTTCATCGCCGCCGCCAGTTGCTCCAATTCAGCGCGCTGCGACTGGATACTTTGCGCACTTTGCTCACTGGCCGACGCAATCGACGACGCCATCGTCGACGATTGTTTGGCTTCGTCATGCGCGATACGTAACGCTTCACGGACGCTGGTCATCGCGGTATCCATTCGACGTGCCAATTTGCCGATTTCATCTTCGCGCGTGTAGCCACATTGCACACGCAGGTCGCCACCGGCAATTCGGTCAAATTTTTCCACCAGCTCATCAAGCGGCATCACGATATCACGGCTCACAAAGGCGCCCGCCACTAACAAGATCACCGCTGCGATAAGTGTCATACCCGCAATCTGCCACGCCGAGGCAATAAACTGCTCTTCAATATCGCTCACGTGCACGCCTGAACCAATGATCCAATTCCAGCCGTTCACGCGCTTCACGTAAGAGATCTTGGGTTTTAACTCCCCTTCTGGCGAGCGCCACGTGTAATCCAGCACCCCACCTTCCGGCGGTTGACTCACTTTTACCATTTCACGCCAATGAAAGCGGCCATCACCGTCGGTGATCTCACTCGCACTGGTCCCGTTTAAGTTAGGCTTGAGAGGATGCGTCACTATGGTGAGATCAGGCGTTAAAATCCAAAAATAGTTATCGCCGTCGTAACGCAGTTTATTTAACTGAGCAATCGCCTGCGCCTTCGCGGTTTCTTCACCCAATTGCGCCGCTTGCTGGCGATAGTAGTTCACCACACTTTCAGCGACTTCCACGTTATTGCGTAACGAGGCTGTCCGTTCGGCATAGGCTTGGTCTTTTTCTTTTGAAATGGTGTAGGCACTGATTGCGCCAAGTAATGCAATGGCGACTAACATAAGTGCAATTAGCTTGTTCTTTACCCTTAAATCACTAATTTTTTTCATTATTGATTCCCAACTTTTTCGGCTTCAACACGTCAACGCAGCAAGCCCTCGACGTATTCACGCACATCTCTACCAGTCTATGTCAGCTTTCTCGATATGTTGCACGTAAGTTTGGGCACACATAAGAGTTACCTCAATGTCGACATGGTTTTTTCCTCGGTGTGATCTCATTGTGATGAGACGAAAAAATGGAACTGTGATCTAAGTTGGTAGGCACTGCAAACGGCGATTCAGACAACTTGCAAAATCGCGAAAAAGGCGCGAATTCCCTTACGTTAAGACCGGGTTTTGTAATAAAATAACGACATAGCAATTCGCAGTCTGGAGACACTTATGTCGGCAGTTGGTCGCATCCACTCGTTTGAATCCTGTGGTACCGTAGATGGTCCTGGAATCCGCTTTATTGTCTTTATGCAAGGCTGCTTAATGCGGTGCAAATACTGTCACAACCGTGATACATGGGACACGCATGGCGGTAAAGAAGTCACCGTCGATGAAATCATGAAAGACGTGCGCGCCTATCGCCACTTTATTACGGCGTCGGGCGGTGGTGTAACCGCTTCAGGGGGAGAAGCCATGCTTCAACCTGAGTTTGTGCGTGACTTTTTCCAAGCTGCGAAAGCGGAAGGGATCCACACCTGTTTAGATACCAATGGGTACGTGCGTAAACACACCCCAGTGATTGATGAAGTGTTGGACGCCACTGACTTGGTGATGTTGGATCTCAAACAACTGAACGATGAAATCCATGAGAATTTAGTCGGCGTGTCAAACCGCCGCACGCTCGACTTTGCCAACTACCTGCATAAAATTGGCCAAAAGACGTGGATTCGTTACGTGGTTGTCCCGGGTTATACCGACGATGATGACTCTGCCCACCGTCTTGGCCAGTTCATTAAAGAGATGGATAACATCGAGAAAGTGGAGTTACTGCCCTACCACCAATTAGGGGCCCACAAATGGGAAGCGCTCGGCTACGATTACGAGCTGCAGGACGTTGCTCCACCATCAAAAGAAGTGATGGATAACGTCAAAAACATCATTAGTAGTTATGGCCACACGGTCACCTACTAATAAATCCCTTAGATAAATCACGAATAGCCGGCCATTTTGGGCCGGCTTTTTTGTACTACATATCACGGCGACGCGCTTTGGTCATCCGTGTTGCTTCGCGAATAATGCAGTCGCGTAACGGGTTCGCTGCCGCATCTGCCCGCCAAATAAACGAAAGCGTCCGCCGCATATTCAGCTCAGGGACATTCAAAGCCACCAGCTCGTCTCGCTCAATCCATTTTTCTACGTCCAAGTACGGTAAACAGCTGAGATAACTCGAGTTTGCGACCAAGGTTCTCAGTACGGGTACTTGCTCATACTCGCGGCGCACATCCAGATCTTCAATCACACCGTGAATCGCACTATCAAAGCTATGCCGAGTCCCTGCGCCGGGTTCACGCAATACCCATTGCGCCTGCTCGAGTTGCGCCAAGCTAACGTGGTCAAGCTGCGCATAAGGATGATGCTTTGCCGCAACCACGACAAGATGATCATGGCACCAAACTTGTTGCTTTAAGCGGCTGTCGTCGCAACGCCCCTCGATGATCCCCAAATCATGTTGATACTGGCGCACACTGTCGATCACTTTCTGGGTGTTTTTCACCGTAAAGTCGATTCTAAGCTCTGGAAAGTCACTATCAATAATACTGATAAGGTCAGGAATAAGATGCTCGGCCGCCGTCTGACTGGCAATTAAGGCAATATCGCCACTGACAACATGCTGGCCGTCAAATCCTGCTTCAATTTGCTGCGCATCAAACAATAACTGACGCGCCTTCGGACGTAGCCATGCCCCCCAGTAGGTCAGCTGCATTTGCTTTCCCTGCCGTTCAAACAGCGGCCGACCCAATAGTTTTTCCAATTGTGACAGGGCCATACTGGTGGCCGATTGCGTCAGTGCCAATTGGTCGGCGGCTCGACTCACACTGCCACTGGCTGCAACCGCTTCAAAAACGGCTAATTGCTTCAGTGAGTAGCGCATGTTTTTTACCCTTCTACGATGCCTGATTTCAATGACACCACACTATCAACTTTTGTGATTATTACCCTAAGCAATATCAATTTTACTCCTTATATCGCGCCGCTTAGTCTGGATGTATTCACAATCCGTCTAAAAAGGAGTACAACCTGTATGTTGATATGTCTTAGCCCTCGGGCAGAGTGTGCCGCCAGAGGAGACAGCCAATGGTAACTGCAACTCAAATCAAAAAGCCCGAAGGGCCCGCGGCGTTACTTGCCCAAGCTGAAGAGTATGCGGTGAGCAAAACCCGCAAATCTACCCGGATGGCGATTGGGCTCGCAATGATGGCTGGCTTATTTATCGGGTTGGCATTTGTGTTTTATCTCACGGTTACCACTGGCAGCAACGCTGGCTGGGGGATCACCCGCTTGCTGGGTGGATTAGCATTCAGCATGGGCTTGATTCTGGTGGTACTGGGCGGCGCGGAATTGTTTACCAGTACCGTGCTCTCCATGCTGGCGCGTGCCAACGGCAAAATCTCAACCGCAGGCTTACTGCATACCTGGGCGAGAGTCTATCTAGGTAACTTACTCGGCGCCTTGTTGTTGGTGTTGATCGTGATGACCGCGGGGTTATATCAGCTTGATGACGGCCAATGGGGACTCAACGCGCTGCACGTTGCCCAACACAAGCTCCATCACACTTGGATCCAAGCCTTTGCACTGGGTGTGCTTTGTAACTTACTGGTTTGTCTTGCGATTTGGATGACGTTTACCTCGCAAAACCCACTCACTAAAGCGGTAATGGTGATCTTGCCCGTAGCCATGTTTGTCAGCACCGGCTTTGAGCACAGTGTCGCCAACATGTTTATGGTGCCACTGGGCATGAGTATTGCCACCTTTGCCCCTGACAGTTTTTGGCAGGCGGTGGGAGCCAGCCCAGAGGCATTTAGCGATTTAAACTTGGCCCGATTTATCAGCGCCAATCTGATCCCTGTCACCCTTGGCAATATCCTTGGGGGCGCAGGACTGGTCGGCATGGGCTACTGGCTAATTATTAACCCTGAAAGAGAAAAGAAAACAGCGCAGATTGCTTCACTCGCTCTGCCTTCGGCTTCCTATTCTGAGAGTGCGATTATGACCCAAGAAACATTAACCATCGAAAAACACATGAAACCCGCTCAGTGTGCATTAAGCGCACGCCAGTATGTCGCCGATGCATTAGAAAAGCTCAACCAATACCAACTATCCGGCGCTCCAGTTCTCGACGATGACGGTGATCTGGTAGGCTTTTTCTCGGTACAAGATGTTCTGGTCGACCTGTGGTGGAACGATTACCAGCCGGATATGGATGCCAAAGTTGAATCCCTGATGCGCACTGAAGTACAAACCGTGGATGCCGAACAATCAGTGATTGAACTGGCGCAATATATGAGCATTGATAACAAAGTGGTTTATCCGGTCAGCGATACCGGAATCGCCACCCACTTTACCAATCAATCCGCGCTAGAGCGTGCGAAAACACAGACGGTCTCGCGCCCTTACATCTATCCAGTGATGCGCGATAATCAGCTGGTTGGTGTGATTACTCGAGCCGATGTGGTCCGAGCGCTAGCCCCCTTGTATGGCAATGCCATGGATATCTTGCCAGCCGACGCCAAAGAAGGACTCGTCACCGCGTAACACACAGAGACGCTAAGCCTCATAAAACAACGCCCCAGCCAATGACTGGGGCGTTTACTTTATCGTTTGTTGCCTTATCTGTTTTGAACGATGTCAGGCCGCACTGAGGTCGGGCATTTGACGACGCTCTTTCACATACATCACCAACATATAAACCGCCGTACTTAACAAACAAACGGCTAAATAGGTCATCAAACCATTGGTGCCAGAAAACGCGTTATCTGCCAGCAACGGGCCTGATACGGAGCCGACGCTGTACGCGAGCAGCAATACTTCGGTGGCCGCCACGATTTTCTCAGCGGCCAGCCCAACACAGGCATAGGTAATCGCCACAGGATAAATCGCAAACACAGCGGCACCCAACACGACTAATCCGATACCCATTTGCCATTGACTGCCCGCAAAAGCAATTAAGGCGACAGCCCCGGTGCCAATCACACATAGCCATGTCATCAGCAGCACTTTACTCATTCTTGCCGATGCGAGACCAATAACGGGCTGTACGGCCATTCCGCCGACAATCACGAGCGCCATCATAGCACCCACTTGTTGATGATCACTGACTCGCTCAGCCAAATACAATGGCAATAAGCCATAAACGGCACCGAGCGTCAGCCCAGACACCAAGCAACCAATATAGGCCGCTTTACGCAAAGATTTGAGCGAACCTAAACGTGCACTATGGCCTTCCTCATGGCGAGGTTCCCCATGACGTGCAAACAAAGGCACCATGATCGCAAGCGTAATCAGTCCACCAATGAGCCAATAAGGCTGATTGCCGGTCACACCGACATAACCTACGCCGAGCTGTCCCAAGGCATTACCGCCGTACAAGGCCGCCATGTAAAAACCTAATCGCTTCGCACGCTGGCGATCAGAGTCGGCCATCAGCAACCAAGACTCAACCACCACAAAGACACCGGCAATGGCAACCCCCGCCACAAAGCGCGCAAGCAACCAGACGCCCTGCCCTTTAATCGCCGCCATGGCAGTAATGGAGAGCAGCACAATACCCAAAAACATCACCAGCGCACGGCGATGCCCCAGCGTAGCAACAATACGTGCACTGAACGTCGCACCCAATAACAAACCGGCGTAAAACGCACTGGCTAGCCATGCGGCCAGATGCGGCGCCAACCCCAAAGGTGCAAGGGCAAGCGGAATCAAGCTCATCAAATAGCCACTGGCAATCGCAAAGCCGGTTAAACTCACCAACGGCACCCAAGGGAAAGCCGACGGAGTCACGCAACCACCATGAGACACAGAGGAAGTCTTGTTCATTTAAGTACGCTCATTATATTGGAGAAATCAGGCACGAACGGGCCGAGACGCGCGCACTATGACGCCGCTTTTCGCCAAGGTAAAGCGAGTAATTTCTTTGCTGATGATAAAAAATTTTGATGGAAGGATTCACGGGCGTCTATAGATAAAAACGCCAGAAAGTCAGAGGGATAAACGTAACACCTCCCCGCTTTTTTAACGACTTTGTCAGCAGGTGTCACGTCTTTTTTTATCGCTCAGGCGATAAATACTCGCGATCATAGAAGGTGCGTAGCCAATGCGGCCGATACACCGCCATCACGGTCACCGCCATCCCATTTAGTAGCGCTTCAGGGAACCACATCAGCAACGCAATTTGCAGGTAATTGTGGACAATTTCTTGCCAGCTATAACGGTCCGCCGCCCAATACCATAGCGAACTCACCGAGAGCTGAAACACAATGGTCAGCGCAGCGCCCAAAAAAGCGGCAATAAAAATATAGATAAATAAATGGCGCGTTAAGTAATGATAACTCAGCGCAAAAATGGCATAGCTAAACAGAATGGGGAGCACGGCTGTGGTCAAGGCCGTCATACCAATATCGCCAAGAGGCACAAACCCAAACACCGCCATAAGCGTCAAAGGCACCGTGGTAATCCAAATGGCGATTCGCCAGCCGTGGCACAGAGCCAGCGTCGTGACGCCTAAAAAGTGGATATCGAGCCCTTCTTTGATCCCTGCTTGCAAGGCCCAAAGCACAAACAGTACAACCGCGGACGAAAACGCCAAATGCTGGTAGCCAACTTCCTGACGGAGTTTGGGGAAAAACTCCCGTGGGTAGGTGGCATAAAGCACCGCCACAAACACAATCCAACCCAGCCATTGCCAGCCACTTAGCGCGGCTAAATCACTCATATCGCATCCTTACTAAAGGCAAAATCAACAATTGCACATGAGCGGGTGAAAAACGTGCTACGGACATGGTCCAGATCAAGATTTGCCCATCGCGCAACTGATAATCTTCTCTTATTGTTTGTCATCTTTGATAGACGCTATTTTACCTTTATTAGTGAAGAGGCCAACCGCRATGGATATGACCCCTGCTCAACGTCTTATTTTATCTAACCAATACCAATTGATGTGCCACCTCGATCCCTCAAACAGTGAAAAATATCGCCGTTTGCAGACCATTATCGAGCGCGGCTACGCATTACAAATGGCAGAGGTGATCAGTCAATTTGAAGCACTGTGTGAAACCCAGTGCCGCGAAGTGATTGATATTATGGAAATGCACCACGCAATGCAGGCCTCTTACAACCTATTAGATGACGCCAGCCAAGCCGCGTTGTCACCACGCCGCGTCCAATTCTGGGGCTTTGATGCCGCTACGGAAGGCGCGTTAGTGCACTACGTGCGCTTCTTGGTTGATACCGAAGGGCTATATACCCAGTTCGATCAAGGCGAGCATCGCTTTAATAGCCAGATGCCCATGCTGGAAAAATACCGCCGAATGCTCGAAATTTGGCGCCACTGCCCGCGCCAATTCCACTTAAGCCTGACCGAGATTGAGCGTATTCTCAACGCGTAATGTCTCGCCGCTGAATCTCAGCATCAAGCCGCCTTATTGGGCGGCTTTTTGATGGATTGTCCCCTTGGTTGGCTTATCTGGCTTGTCGAACCGTTAACAACGCCGTACCCTAAAGCGCATCAAAGCCAAGATTCTGACCAACCATGATTTATCGATGCCCACTGTGCCAACAAACCTTGCACACTAACGCGCGTGGTGTTCACTGCGACGCCAACCACCAATTTGATCAAGCCAAAGAAGGCTACCTGAACCTACTGCCGGTTCAATTTAAACGCTCCAAAGATCCAGGTGACAACAAAGCCATGACGCAAGCGCGTCGCGCCTTTCTTAATGCAGGGCATTATGCGCCGATGCAGCAAGCGATGATTGATGCGCTAACCCAAGCGCTGGATGGCGAACACAAAGCCATCTTGGACGTAGGCTGCGGCGAAGGCTACTACACCCACGCGATTGCCGACCAAACTGCGGACAAACACTGGTCCGTACACGGCCTTGATATCGCCAAGGTGGCGGTCCGTTATGCCGCCAAATGGTATCCACAGTGTCAGTTTTCAGTGGCCTCCTCACAGCGACTGCCCTTTCACGACAACAGCCTCGATGGCGTCGTGCGTATTTATGCGCCCTGTAATGGCGAAGAGCTCGACCGCGCGGTAAAACCGCAAGGTGTGGTGGTCACCGTCACCCCCGGCCCTCGTCATCTTTATCAACTCAAAGCGGGGATTTATCAGGATGTGCGGTTACATGAAACACCGCCAGAAACGCTGCCCAACTTTGTGCTTGAGAAGGAGCAATCCCTGCACTACACCATGACGCTCGCCGGTGAGCAAGCACTCACCTTACTGCAAATGACACCATTTGCATGGCGTGCCAGCGACGCGTGGCGTGACACCTTAGCGAACAGCGACGCCTTCGAGTGCGAAGCAGACTTTACATTGCGCGTCTATCGTCACCAAGGTACGGACAGCCACTCAGAGGAGACCCCCAAGCCATGAACCGAACGTTTGCTACAAAAGCGCGTGGTTGGCTGTTAGCCGCGAGCTTGGCTTGTCTGGCATCAACAGCCAGCGCTGCCCCAAAAGCGCTTAACACCCTATTTGATTATCAAGTCAGTACCTCCGACGGCAAAGCACTGACCTTGGCAGAGGTCGCCAAACACGTGGATGATGCGGATATCGTCTTAATCGGTGAATGGCATGGTCATCCAGGGGTACACCGCTTTCAAACAGAGCTGTTGCAAGCCTTGTCTGAGCGCCATGCTGTTGCGTTGTCCATGGAACAATTTAGCCGCGATGCCCAGCCTGTGCTCAACCGCTATCTGGCTGACGAGCTGGGCGAAGATAACTTTAAACGCGAGGCCAACGCATGGGATAACTATGATGGCAGCTACCGCCCACTGATTGAATTTGCCAAACAGCATAATATCGACGTGCTTGCCGCCAACGCTCCCAAACGCATGGTGAGCTGCATTGGGCGACAAGGGCTGAGTTATCTCGATACACTTCCTGCGGCGCAACGTGCATGGTTTGCAGACACCATCGACACCCGTGACTCAGAGTACAAATCGGTTTTTAAAGCCAATATGCACCACGGCACCCCGAGTCAAACCGAATCGCAATACGCGGCCCAATTAGCTTGGGATGCCACCATGGCCGAAAGCATGGTGCGCTATCACCAAACGCATCCAGAGACACAAATTGTCCATGTGGCTGGCCGCTTTCACATTGCCGAAGGGCTTGGCACCGCACAACAAATTCGTCAGCGCAACAACAAGCTGCGTATCGCATTAATCACTCCCGTCAGTGATGAGGCGCCGCTTGCCGATAACGCCCCAGACTTCCGCTTGAAGGTGCAACCTCTTCCTGCACGTTGGCGCTCAATGGATGAAATGCGTGAGGCCGTTAGCGCAATGAAAGGCACGTCTTCCTCGGTGTGTGAGTAACGCGTCCTCACGCTGTTGGTCAGCGCCGGCTGTACGCAAAAAGCTTTTGTGTTGTAAAACGCCTAGCTACCAAACAGTACCCATAAAAAACGCCGACCCGCAGGTCGGCGTTTTCGTATTCTCAATATCAAAAAGGGTGCGTGGCTAGAACCAACGCTCCAACGCAGCGCGGTCTACTTTAAACGCGCGACTTAACGCTTGGGCCAGCTCTTTATAGCGAGGTTGGCTTTTCAACGGTTGCATGGCATGGCCTTGGCTGGTGATCTTCTGATGCAATTCGCGATACCAGCCTGCTAACGCCGGCGGCAGTGGCGTATCACGACGCTTACCCAACCACCAAAGCCCCTGCAGCGGCAAACTCAGCGCAAACAACGCCACAATCATGGCTTGCGGCATCCCTTGGTAGTTATATGTCGCCATTTGCAACAACACGCTGATGGCAGCAACGGCAGGCATTACTTTCATCGCAAAACGCGTGGTTTTAATCACCCGGTTTTCTGGGAATACCGGGGTGAGCTCCTTACGCATCGGCCACTCTTTCATATACTTTTGGCCGTCTTGCAGGCAGCGCCAGATTGACTTGTTCGTTGCCATACCTACCTCACTTGCTTAGCGTGACCGCGATGGCTGTCACTAAACTTTTACAATAAAAACTAAACAAAATGTTCAAAAACTTTCAAAAATAGCCAGTATTACTCAAAAAATTTTTGTTATCTGTATCAAGTCCCGCTATCCTTAGCGCACTTTATCATTGTTGCTCGGATTTGATTGTCTCGCAACCTAATCCGGTTGTGCTCAATGGAGCGAATGCCTATCCAGGACGGATAAGATGCATCCTTTCCCCGCGACAAAGCATGAGATAATTCTTTTTTGAAAAGGTAGTGTCTCAGTTTGTCCACTATCCTTTTCAGTTACACACTCTACTTCTCACGACAAAATAGGTAGTCATACATGTCAAAGCTGGTTCTCGTACTCAACTGCGGAAGCTCCTCTTTGAAGTTCGCGATTGTCGATGCACAATCTGGTGAAGAGCATCTTACCGGTCTTGCCGAATGTCTTAACCTTCCAGAATCCCGCATTAAGTGGAAAATGGACGGTAAACACGAAGCCCAACTGGGCGCTGGCGCGGCCCATACCGAAGCCCTGACCTTTATTGTTGACACCATTCTCGCCTCAAAACCTGAGCTTGCCGAGAACCTGGGCGCGATTGGTCACCGTGTAGTACATGGTGGCGAGCAATTCACCCAATCAGCCTTGATTACGGATGAAGTGCTAAAAGGGATCCAAGATGCAGCAAGCTTCGCACCGCTGCACAACCCAGCACACATCGTGGGCATTGAAGCAGCGAAGAAAGCCTTCCCTGCGCTGAAAAACGTGGCTGTGTTCGATACTGCGTATCACCAAACCATGCCAGAAGAGTCTTACCTTTACGCGCTGCCATACAAGCTCTACAAAGAGCACGGTATCCGTCGCTACGGTATGCATGGTACCTCTCACTTCTTTATTGCTAACGCGGCTGCTGAGCAACTTGGCAAGCCAGTAGAAGAAGTGAACATCATCAACTGTCACCTCGGTAACGGCGCGTCTGTTTGTGCGATTAAAAACGGTAAATCCGTTGACACTTCAATGGGTATGACTCCATTAGAAGGCTTGGTGATGGGTACGCGTTCAGGTGATCTTGATCCTGCGATCATCTTCCACCTGCACGATGCACTGGGTTACAGCGTTGAGCAAATCAACACCATGCTGACCAAAGAGTCTGGCCTACAAGGCTTGACCGAAGTGACCTCTGACTGCCGCTTTGTTGAAGACAACTACGGTGAGAAAGAAGAAGCGACCCGTGCCATGAACGTATTCTGCCACCGTTTGGCGAAATATGTTGCCGGTTACACTGCCAGCCTAGACGGCCGTCTTGACGCGATCGTCTTCACCGGTGGTATCGGTGAGAACTCTGGCCCAATCCGTGAATTGGTGCTTGAGCGTCTTGGCCTTCTGGGCGTGGAAGTGGATAAAGAGCGCAACCTAAAAGCACGCTTCGGCGGCGAAGGTGTGATCACCACTGACAACAGCCGTGTACCAGCCATGGTTATCTCTACCAACGAAGAGTTGGTGATTGCGCAAGACACTGCGCGCCTGACTGGCCTGTAAGGCTCACTTTTCCAACGGCTGATTCCACTCAGCCGTTTTTGTATTTGTGCCGGCTTTCCGGCACATCCATCAGATAGTAAGAGGAAGTCAACGTGTCCCGTACTATTATGCTAATCCCAATCGGCTCGGGTGTCGGCCTGACTAGCGTCAGCCTCGGCGTAATGCGAGCGATGGAGCGTAAGGGCGTTCGCGTCTCGTTTTTTAAACCTATTGCCCAGCCACATCACGGCAGCGACACTGATGTGACTGACCTCACTACCGAAATCATTCACGCTAACAGTGACATGAAGGTAGCCGAGTCCATGTCTATGCACGAAGCGGAAAATCTGCTGCGCTCTGATCAGGAAGATGTCCTGCTGGAAGAAGTGCTGGCTCGCTTTACTCGTGCGACAAAAGACGCGGAAGTAGCATTGGTTGAAGGCTTGGTCACCACGCGTAACCACCCATTCGCTAACCAAATCAACTACGAGATCGCCAAAACGCTGGACGCGGAAATCGTGTTTGTGACCACCCCAGGCACAGACAACCCAGCCCAGCTGAAAGAGCGCATTGAATTTGCTTGCACCAACTTTGGTGGCAGCAAAAACGGCAACATCTCTGGTGTGATCATCAACAAGCTTAACGCGCCTGTTGACGATGCTGGCCGTACCCGTCCAGACCTATCCGAAATCTTCGATGATGCAGATGCTGCACGCCCAACCAACGTTGAAGTTATGCAAATCTTCAACTCTAGCCCAATTCGTGTGCTAGGTTGCGTGCCGTGGAAAATCGACCTGATTGCTACCCGTGCTAGCGATATGGCGAAACACTTGAATGCCACCATCATCAACGAAGGTGAAATTCACTCGCGCCGTATCAAGAGCATCACCTTCTGTGCGCGTTCAATTCCAAACATGGTGGAACACTTCCGCCCAGGTTCATTGCTGGTGACCTCTGCTGACCGTCCTGACGTGATTGTCGCTGCTTGCTTGGCTGCGATGAACGGCGTGGAAATTGGTGCCCTGTTGCTGACTGGTGGCTATGCTATCCCAGATCAGCTCAAAGCACTGTGTGATCGTGCTTTCGAAACTGGCCTGCCAGTATTCACCACCGCGGGCAACACATGGCAGACCTCTCTCAACCTGCAAAGCTTCAGCCTCGAAGTACCGGCTGACGACAAAGAGCGTGTTGAGTTTGTGAACGACTATGTAGCGAGCCACATTGACGGTAACTGGATTGAGTCTCTGTCTGAAGGCTCTAACCGTGAGCGTCGCCTAAGCCCACCGGCTTTCCGTTATCAGCTGACCGAATTGGCTCGCCAAGCGGCGAAGCGTATCGTACTGCCTGAAGGCGATGAGCCTCGCACCATTAAAGCAGCGGCGATTTGTGCTGAGCGTAAAATTGCTGAGTGTGTGCTGCTGGGTAACCCAGAAGAAATCAAACGTGTTGCTGAGCAGCAAGGCGTAACACTGGGCGCTGGCGTTGAAATTATCGATCCGGCCAAAGTCCGCGACAAATACGTTGCCCGATTGGTTGAACTGCGTAAGAGCAAGGGTATGACAGAGGTGATCGCGCAAGAACACCTCGAAGATACCGTGGTACTGGGTACCATGATGCTTGAAGCCAACGAAGTTCAAGGTCTGGTCTCTGGCGCGGTTCACACCACCGCCAACACCATCCGTCCACCGCTGCAAATCATCAAAACTGCACCGAACGCCTCATTGGTATCGTCAGTGTTCTTTATGCTGCTACCTGAGCAAGTGCTGGTTTACGGTGACTGTGCGATCAACCCGGATCCAAACGCGGAACAACTGGCTGAAATTGCTATTCAATCTGCAGACTCTGCTGCGGCATTCGGCATTGAACCTCGCGTGGCGATGATCTCCTACTCGACCGGTAGTTCAGGTAAAGGGGCTGACGTGGACAAAGTTCGCGAAGCCACCCGTATCGCGAAAGAGAAGCGTCCTGATCTCGTGATTGATGGCCCGCTTCAGTACGATGCAGCGATCATGGAAAATGTCGCGAAATCAAAAGCGCCTGATTCCCCAGTTGCGGGTAAAGCCACTGTGTTCGTCTTCCCAGACTTGAACACAGGTAACACCACGTACAAAGCGGTACAGCGTTCTGCTGAGCTGGTTTCAATTGGTCCAATGCTGCAAGGCATGCGTAAGCCAGTCAACGACCTGTCTCGCGGCGCCTTGGTAGACGACATTGTTTACACTGTCGCACTGACCGCTATCCAAGCGAAACAAGCAGAAGACAACGGCCAAGCGTAAGCTTCGCCTCGTCTTGATTCAAAAGCCAGCACTCGTTGCTGGCTTTTTTGCGTTTGGGTTCACAACGCGATGCCCTCACCCGATCTAGCATAAGGGTCCATCCTTGTTTTGGAGTCGATGATGGCCACTCTATTTGATCCCGTGAGCCTGCGCCGTACCCTGCACCAATACCCTGAACTGTCCAACCACGAAGTGCAAAGTGCGCGCACCCTTGCCGCCCAATTGCGCGCCTTCGGATTTACGCCTCACACCGAGATTGGTGGACATGGTATTGTGGTTGAGATTGCCGGCAAGGCAGCCGGCCCCACCACCTTACTGCGTGCCGATTTTGATGCGCTTCCCATCCATGAACGCACCCACTGTACCTATGCCTCAAACCATGAAGGCGTCATGCACGCATGCGGCCACGATGGCCACGCCACCGCTTTGTTAATGGTGGCGCGCACCCTCGCGCAACAACCGCCACAGCGAGGCAAGGTGCTTATTGTTTTTCAACCCGCCGAAGAAACCGGTGAAGGAGCGGCACGCATGTGTGCTGATCCCTGCTTAGCGACGCAAGAGATCGATCAAGTCTATGCCTTTCATAATCTGCCGGGCTTTGCTCAACATCACATCGTAGTGCGTTCAGGCACCTTTGCCTGCGCGTCAACCGGCGTCGCGATACACCTTCGTGGCAAAACCTCCCATGCCGCTTATCCAGAACGCGGTATCAGTCCAGCCAGTGCCATGACAGAGGTTATGACCGCCTTAATGCAACTGCCGGAACAACATCACCCAGCCTTTAGTCTGGTCACCCTAGTACACGCGCAGTTGGGTGAACCCGCCTTTGGCGTTTCGCCCGGTGATGCCACCGTGATGGCTACGCTACGCAGCGATGACAACGCTACTTTCCACGCGATGAAAGCCAGCCTGACTGCCTCGATTAACGCAATCGCGCAGCACGCGGGGCTAGAGGTATCCATTGCATGGCACGAGCCTTTTGTCGCCGCCTACAACCATCCGGATCATCACGCCCATGTGGTTGACGCCGCTCAAACTATTGGGTTGTCAGTTCAAACACTTACCGAGCCGATGCGATGGTCAGAAGATGTGGCCGAATTTCTCGCCCGTTGGCCCGGCGCGTTGTTTGGGATTGGCAGCGGAGAGCATCATCCACAGCTGCACAACCCTGACTATGACTTTCCGGATGCGATTTTATCGACGGCACATGACCTATTCTGCGCCTTGGTGACACGGCATCATGGCATGGCGCCGCCTCCGGCGACAGAATGAACACTGGTAAAATAAAAACAGGCCTGTTACGGAATCCGCAAAGGCCTGTTCATCCTGCTCAACGCCAAGTCAGCGCTAACGCATCACCCTTAGAACGACCACTGGGTGCCGATGGTAATGGTTCGGCCCGGGTCCGGCATGCTCACCACCGAGCCAGGTTGAATGGTGTAACGGTCCGTTAGATTATTGACCGTAATAAAGACACTGGCATCCGGCGTGATGTCGTAGTGGCTATAAATATCCACCAAGTATTCTGATGGGATTGCCACCACAGGGCTTGCGGCGCCGGTGCCTGTTAGCCAATCGGCAGGGTTCGACTTGCCACTGTGGTAACGCACTGTCGTGCCAATATCGAGCCGATCATCCAACCATTTATGGCCAATGTTCAGGTGCCATTTGCGCTCAGGTGGAATGCGAGTCGGTGTGGTGCCCCACGCAAAGCCTAAGCCATTACAGCGGTCCATGCCTGAACGTTCAGCCTGATCTTGCGAGCACACCTGCACCCTATCGTAAAACGTAGCAGAGAAGTGGCTATAAAAGCCTTGGTACGCGTAATGTGCCTGCAGCTCAATGCCAGACAGCGACAGCTCATCATAATTGGTAAAAGTAAAATTACTGCGCCAAGACGGCATCCCCGGCGTGCGATCGAGCACACCACCCGAAATAAAATCACTGACATGGTTATTAAAGTAAGACACCGTCATGGCAGCACGGCGTGTTTGCGCAAGCCCCAGTTCCTGCAACCAAGTTCGGCCATCTAAGCTAACACCGTACTCTTGGTTAAACGACACTTCAGGATCCAGCGGGTTATACGGGTTGTAGCTAAATACCTCGTTAGAAATGGTGACTTCATACAAGCTCGGTAACCGCGCCGTGCGAGAGAGTTTGGCAAACACAGACGCCGAGGCGTTGATGTCATAATGCAGCTCACCCAATAAGTCCCATTCACCGCGATAGTGCAAGGATTGCTGGGTTTGCTTATCCAGCGATTGCGCCTCATGCCAGTTCACCCCAAGCTTTGCGGTCACCGGCGCGAGATCGATTTCACTATTGGCAAACGCACTCCACTCAGAGCGTTTACCGTGGCGAGAGGTCGGCTCGCTGGTATAAAACTTGTCGGTGTCACCACGCGGTTCAAGGGTTTCTTTGGTGTAAGACACACCATAATCCACACTCACCGGCACACTCGACCATTCACTGCGGTTGACGATACTCGCGCCATGACGGTCGTTTTGATACTCGTGCAGATATTGCTCTGCATTACTGCCTTTCGCCCAGAGCCCGTTGTATTGGTTCAATTTGGCGGACGTGTGCCACGCATTCGCATGCAGATTCAGCCAGCTTTGCGATGGCGAGGTGTAGCGATAATTCGCGCTATAAGCATCCACATCCGCCGTCCCCAATCCCCATTGGGGCATAACGGTGCCTTCTTCCCGCTCATCGGTATACCAGTAGGCCATCAGCACCTCGCCAGCCTTTTGGTAGTGGTGCCGATAGCTGATATCTGCCTGATGACCATTGCCGAATTCTTTGTCCAATTTGGCGAGCCAAGAATCACTCTCAAAGCTGGTATTACCCACCTCTTGGCCCGCACCAATCACAGGCTCTTCGTAGCGTTCAATGCCCTTTTTACCGGCAAAGTGGTTGCCCTTTTTGCGATGGCTAAATGCCAACACACCACCAAGCCCATCACTCTGATACCCTAGCCCTACCATTGCAGACCCGTTATCAAACCCTTGATGATCACTGCGGTCGGCCAAGCGATAACGCAGTTGTTCCGTAGCATCGTTACTCACTCGCGGCGAACGAGCGTTATTGTGGGCACGTAGCTTCACCACCGCACCAAAGCCCTCGCCATCACGAACAATGTCTGTCGCATTGAGTGTGGTAGCGGTAATGGTGCCGCCAATCGCGCCGCTGGCATAAGGCGACCGCCCAATTGTGGCGCCTTTGTCTACCGACAGCGAAGACAATAAATCGGTATCAATATAGGTACGATCACTCACTCCCTGATAACCACGCGAGGTATGTGTCGACTGCAAACTGCCATCAATCAGCATCGCAACCCGCCCATGCCCTTGCAAACCACGAATACCGGGGTCAATCGCACCGGCTTCGTTATGGATGTTATTGAGCTGAATACTGGTGTTGCCCGAAAAGACATCCGCGTTACTGATCCCGCGAACCTTATCCAAATCCTCACGCATCATCAGCGCATCGGAAAAGCGATCGGCATTGACCACCACGGTATCGATAGGCGCATCGTTTTCAGAGGCATCCTCTGCCGGTGCGGCAAGTGCGAGAGAAGGAAAAGCAAAAAAGGTAAGAATAAAAGAGGCGATTGGCTTTAACTGCATTGAACATTCCCCGTCAATAAAAAGCGACGGAGATGATAATGCAAATGGTTATCATTTTATAGCGTTATTTGTGATCAAAAAAGCCCTCGCTCAACGAGGGCTCTTCACAACACCTTGTATTCAATTACTCTTGAATTAACGGGAGGTTGTCCATGATATCTAGCATCACCTGCTTGTTATCACTAGAAAGGCTGTAGTTTGGCAACGACGTTCCACCGTTATCTTGAGACCACGAAATCCCCACTAAAACATCGCCTATTTTGCGGTTAATGTATCGATGACGTTTTTTCTGATCCTCACTCGATTCTTGTTGAATAAGCAACTCATTGCCGAATTCATCTTGAATAACACGCCATTGACCACCGGTAAAAAAGTCATCTTTTGACTGTGTTTTATAGTCGATGGATTGAGATTCGTAGTAACCATTGCTTTTGAAGCGATTCATTAATATCGAGTATTGCAAAATCGGATCTTCCCCATCGAAACTTTGGGTGACACCGGTTTGCTCAACCATCAATTGATATTCTTCAACACCAGGGTAAACAAATGAGTCAACCTGAGCTGATTGATAAAAAGGAGTATCTGACGAGTCTAGCCAGAACAACTCATCATTAAACGCTTTCATAATCAATTGCTCTTGACCCTCAGCGTCTACATGGTGATAGAGACGCTCCATCACTACCGATTCACCTGCCCCATCTAAGGTCAATTGTAATTTCCCTTCGTTCAATGTCACACTACCGCAACGTTTATGTTCATACTCAACATAGCCTATTACATGATCAAGAGAGACCAACATCTGTTGAACAGATTGTGGATTCGTTAATGACCAATCGGTCTTACGACTAATGTTTGTCTTGTAGGCGTCGGGCTCCTCGTCGTTGCCGCCCCAGCAAAACTGATAATCTCCACCATTTTGTAGGAACATGGCATAACCAATTTCACCATCGGAATCTGCCAAACTACCCATCTTCCAAACGCGATTATCGTTAAATAACGCTTGGGTAAAGCCGTTTTCTGGTTCAGTCACTGGTGGCTGATAGCCCTCTTTAACGTCAGGAAGGGAGAACACGGTTGACGTCATCGCCCCTTTATTATCTTTCGCAGAGATAACGAGTTTTGTCCCCGACTGACGCGCATGTTTCGGGACACCCGTAATACGTACGAGACCTTGTTTATCCACGGAGGCAACGAGACCCTCGAGATTAAACTGATCGACGTGATAAGACTGGATCGCTCCATCGGCGTCCTTGAACAGAGCTGCAACACTGAACGATTGCTCAAAAACGTCACCTTGCTGGATATACCAATTATCAAGGATATCCTGCAATTCGGTTTTTTCTTGAGTATCCACAACTGGCGCTTTGTTTGATGTGCCAACTGTGAACTGAAGTGTCACTGCTTGTTTACCAACTTTTTTATTATCACTGTTAAAATCGTCGGCCAAAAGGGTTAGAACAACAGGGCCTGCTTTTAACGCCTCACCATTACTCGAAAGCTTAAGTGTATTCTCGCGATAAGAGATCTGAATCCCCATATCTGGCGACAATGAGTCTACCGACCACGCTACTGGTGCTGTAGTATCTTTATCACTGAATAGCTCCGCAATATCTAAATCAATGACTGGAAAACTGTCGGTATCCATTAATGATTTCGTTTTGTCACTCAGCTTTGCCTGTAGTTTAGCTAAGGCATCGGCGTTTACTTTTACTGTGTGGTTTTCAGTGACCGTAAAGCTGTCATTGTTATTATCGCGCGTAATTACTGGCTTATACGTCGCATCTTCCAACTGCTCATCAGTCAAGGTATCAACATGTTGGACCGCCCGATCAGCGATCTTTAAAGCCATTTCATCATACTCAGCTTTACTGTCAGCCTTTGAAACTGTCAGTACCTGAGCAACTTTATGCAATTTTTTATTTTTGCCCACATAGTCATCGAAGATTTCTGCTGAGTCTTCAATACCTAATGCCGTTTGCACCGCGTCGATTGCGACGTCTTCACTTTCACCTTGGCGCACTCTACTTGCGACCAAATCAGACAATGGTGAAATAACAACATTTTTGTTCTTAAGAGTAGAACTCGGCGCCATTAATGCGACTTCTTTATTGAGCTTTTGTCCTTTCAAATCTTGGTCAATCGTCGCTTGAGGATCCAAGCCTAACTCTTCGAGCCAACTCAGTTTAGGACTGCCTTCAGCGATAATCTGTATCCCGATAGGTCCTTTTTCTTTAATCTTTTCACGTGCAACCTGAGCCTTACCATCACTATTCGTTTGTGCGATAACAGGCTCGGATTTATTCCAGTTACCGTCGTTATTTTGGTCGATAAAAACGACAGCATTACTCAAATAACCATCGATTGCCGTAATGGTTACCATATCTTTCGATGGAGTTGATTGCTCAGAAGAGCCAGAGCCATTACAACCGGTCAATGCAATCGCAACGGATGCCGCAAGAAGTGTTTTTTTATTCATCTTTGTCCCTGAAATAAACTGCAAAAACTACGCGCACGATCAAGCGAACTGCGCATTTTCGTTCATTTTGTTGCTAACACCTTGCTAGCACAAGGGACGTAAAGCTATACAAAAACCGTAATTTTTTTTAGTCTTTTTTATCTCAAAGCCACTTTTCGAATAAAAATCAGGCCAAAATAGATAAAATCTGTCTATATATCATACTACTCCTGTGGTTCAGCATAGAGAAGATTGATCTTAAACGTTTCTAAGCGATCTTTATATTCAGGCTTAGGGTGTAACAAGTAAGAGTAGATACGCCCATGAATCGGTATATCACTCGGATCAAAAGAAAAGTCTAGGTAGAGCGCCACTCTCGTCGGCGTTTGCTGGTACGTACCACACTGAGGAGGATAATTTCCCATGGGATCACCACTTGTGCTGATGAGCGTGTTGTATTGTGATGGACCAATCAACACTGAGTAGCCATACCAGCGTTCAATGTCAGCGCACGTCATACTATGAATAGGATGGGTAATATTTAAATCGGAGTCTGCAGGCTGATAATAACTTGGATCATCAATACGGACGTTGTAGATGTAATTCATCATGCCCACCAAGTAATAGTTACCCTCAGGATCCATTAACAAGTGGTCAAAATAACGGCCTTCATAGATATGCCGTCCGGTATGCATATTCAACCGTGCTTCTGCCGCCCGTTTGTTATCAAAAAACGTATCGGTTTGGTATTGCCCACCACGTCGTTGCGTAACCAAGTAGTGATGTGCACTTGGCCCATAATAAGCATCATAATCAAAGCGCAGTAACCAAGTGATCTCGCCAGCTTCACGCGATAACTGGATTAAAACAGCATCACCTTCAACTCTGTAAGCTCCCCGCTGCGCGATATTTGATATATCTGGACATTTTAAACGATCTCGGCCGATGGCATACCAAACCGCATCATCACGAAGTAAGAAAACCTCGCATTGCAAGATATCATAAGCGACACCATTTTCATCGCGAATCCGTGTAGTTGTTAAACGATACAAGGGTTGGTCAACAAGCACCTCTGCCTTATCAGGTTTGTCCTCAATCCCCGGCAAAGGAAAACGAGCAACGGCCCAACTCTCTTCACCGCTGCCATGGTGATTATCTCGCGCCCTGATTACTAAAGTTAAGCGCTCCAGATGATCATTCGGCGTGCCGCTCACTACAACCTGGCTTGATGATAACCGGACAGAAATAGACTGTGTTTTTGCTCCCTCAATGCCGACTTGATAACTTAAGAAATCATCTTCAGCATCAATAAATAAATTTTGGAACGAAACCCGATGATACATGGCAACGTCTTGTTCCAAGCGCCACGTTGCAACCTCCGCAGATATTTGAGAAAAAACATGAGGATCGATGGTTGGTTTGCTGTTACTAGGCTTCTGATAACCAACCACTTCTCGTGACGACGCTTGTGTCGTCAACAATGCCACTTCATCCTCAACACTGTCACCGGGAGATATTTTTGGCTTTTTGACTGGAGCGATAGAAGCTTGGAAAATTGTTTCTTCTGACGTTTCTTCTACTTGTATATCCTGCTCAGTCACTAATAAAGGAGCTGGTGAGAAAAAAGGGAGTGACGCTTTATTTTTTCCTTTTAGCGTTTCAACTGTCTCAGATTGAGTCTTTGTTGCTTCTTCCTCGGCACCTTCACTTTCTGGTCTTAAGATAAAGAAGGACACACATAAAATACACGTTATAACAAATAGCTTCCGCTTCATTGAGCACGCATCCTCGATGCAAACCATCCTTTCGAGAATTTAAGATCCTTTTCGATCAAGCTTTTGCTACAACTCAACGTCTGGCTAATTTCATCCACTTTCATTCCAACCAGATACTTCATTTTTAAAACATCAGCTTGCCTAGGATAGCGATGCCCAAACTTCTCGAGCTCCATATCAAAAACTAGCATTCTATCTAATCCACTCAACTGATTTTTATCTACGAAAATTCTGGTCGATTTTCTCTTACTAGCATGTAATTTTCTTGCTTGTTCAATCAATACCTGACGGATAATTTTTGCAGCCATGAGATAGAATGACTTTCGATTATTCACATCTGTTAAATCCACTTGCGTCATTTTGATATAAGCTTCATTAACAAGCATAGTATCACTGTGAATAGCATCACTAATAATCGTGTTGTCAGCACCAAAGTTATCACTACTTCTTTTGCTTTCACGTGCCGCCAGTTGCTTTAACCTAGCATAAGCCAGATGGTAAAGTTCTGATTCAGATTGTCGATCACCTTGCTTCCATTGTAAAAGAAGCTGTGTGAAGTCAGCGTTTTTATTCATCATATTTTGTATACATACTTGTCTTAATAGTTTTTAAACTGGGCAAACCATGCTTATCTAATATTTTTATTTGATTGTATTGATAGATAGTCCCGCCTAACCAACTTTCATTAACTGGCAAGTACTCCCAACTGGTGTATTGATCGCCCTTATCTATATCAAACCAACTCACAGTAACATTGAGTGCAGACAAAGCAGTCTTGCCCGTTTCATTTAGCCACCAGGCATCTCGATACAAAAACTTATCCATTAACTGATAGCTTGATTCTGTGATCGGACAATGATCTGTTTCTTTAGGCCCTTCTAGGAGACGATCACCTTTCATCAATACGCACTGAGATGAAGTTTTGCTGCCATTAAATGTTTTCTTTATCCATACTCCGGAGTAATCAATAAAACTCTCTTTACGCTTCGGATAAATAAAAGTCACACCTTCAGCAACATTGTTGTGTTCAATATGTTTTTTTTTGCCTAGCCCCTGAGATTTCTCCATTAAAAGATGCGTTTTCTCATCATAATTTATGGCAATAGAACGATATTTCCAATCGCTACCATCTTGTCGATCGTCAATGTAAAAGCCATTTAATTGATATTGTCGACAGCCCTGTCTAGCACAACTTACTAGACCTCGTCCACCACCAAATTCACTGAGTGGGCTGACCACTACCTTCTGGTCGTTACTAGGATCAAGCTGGCACCCTTTGAACCTATCGCCTATTGAAGGATATTCAATGATCGTGTCATCTGTTATCTCAAAAACCGTTTTGCCTATCGGCGCGTGGTAATAAGGATTCCTTAGTTGGTCAAGATTAATGGCGCAGATATTTCCTTTATAGTCTCTTTTCTTGACGGTTTCATAGATGAACACTGTATCTTTCCCATCAAGAACTTTATGCTCTGAAGCAAATCTATCCTTAATATACTCGTGGCTTTTTTTAAGGTGACGTGCAGCTTCTTCGATGGATACAAATGCAAGTTGAAACTCATCCAGATGACTATCTAAGTAGCTTAAGTCAAGATTGTTTAGTGTGTTTATTAGCCCAGTATTGTTCCTCACACTGTCATCAATCGTGATGTTATTACGGTTATTTGGTGTACTATCCAGTGACATCAGTAAGCGAGTAAGATTAATACTTTTACTTGGCTGAGTGGAAATATTATTAGGAGTCACAATTTCTTGACCTGAAATTGCACTAATTAAAGCTCCGCGGTTATCTTGACCTAAATAAAATTTAACAGCGTCACCCTCGTCATATTCAAATCGACCTTTATCCGTAAAGCCTTGATGCCCCGAGGATGTTTCGTAATATAAACCTGTAACAGGAGCATCAATAAAGTAGCCACTTAATTGCGGCTCACTTTGCGCAGGCAGTATCACACTCATGTAGAATAATAAAAGCAGTGTAATTTTATTTTTCATTTTTTGAAGTACTCGGATGAGGGACCATCATAGCGACAATTAATTTTTGTTTAACATCATCAGAGACATGGGGATTTGCAAGAATTTGACGACGAGAAAGATCTAACATCACCTCAAAACTAATCGGGTGGTCGTACGTTTCTTTACCATGAAACATCAACTGTGTCAGATGCATAACCAGCTCTTCAGATGCCTGTTTTTCAGAATAAAGCTGCTGATTTTTTTTCACTAACACTAGGCTAAACACAAACGCAGACACGACCAACACGATCGATAAAAATAGAGGGATAGGCCGTCGTCGTACTAAACAGCGTAATCGATAGAGCCAATTATCTTGCTTAACAGAAATCGGCTTTTTATTCATCACATGAATAACGTCATTACGAAGCTGGTTGACAGTCACGTAGCGATTATCTGCCTCTTCTTCTGTCGCTTTAGTAATTACCAATGCCAACTCTTGATTGGGCTTTTTACCGTCCGCAGTCAGTAGAAATGCTAACAATTTGCCTAATGCGTATACGTCTGTTTGTTGGGTAAGGTATTCGCCACGTTTTTGTTCAGGGCTTGCATAACTCTCACTGTAGGCCAACACACCATCATCACTATCAGGGCTTGGATAGCATTCAAGTTTTTGTGTGAGGTTAAAGTCGATAATTTTGGCCTGTCCGTCTCTATCAATCAGGATATTATCCGGCTTAATATCACCATGAATCATTTGGTGGCGATGCGCATGCTCAATCGCTGAGCAAATCGACACAAACAAGGATAGTCGTGCCTTGTGCGACGTTGGCTGCGTTGCTATCTGCTTTCCAAGCGTGCATCCATCCACATACTCCATGACAATATAAACACACCCGTCACTGATCCCGCCATCAAACACCTTTGCGATACAGGGGTGACTTAAACGCGCTAACATCTGTGCTTCTTTGAACAGAGAATTTCTACCGATAATAGGGTACAAAGAGGGGTGGATACACTTTATGGCAAGTTCTTGTTCAAACGTACTATCATCGCGATAAGCGCGATACACAACCCCCATTCCACCGCGGCCAATCTCCTCACCGAGACGATATTTATCCAATGTAGTATTCGGTTCAAACAGCTGTGATGCGATGAAAGATTGAGCCCCATCTGACCAAATTTGGCTCAGCAATGGCTGTGTATCGCAATGATAGAATGGCAAGAGTTGTGCGTATTGAGAGGGAGACGTGACTTTCAACCGACTTAACCATACTTCCTGTTCTTCCTCGGACAAATCGAGAAAATCATAAACAAGCTGCGTCTCAGCCCCACCAAATTGCACAATAATCGACCAAGCCTATGAATTTAAGTGGTTATTCTAATTATTTGCAGAATTATTAAAAGTTAATTCACCCCAACGCCAACCAAAATCCGACCCCGATCATCAGGGTGCCGGCGATTCGGTTCAGCAATTGCACATTGCCCTTTTGCTGCAAAAACTGACGCAAGGTACGCCCACCGCTGGCATATAGCATTAAACAACTAAATTCCGTGCAAAGGATGATCAACACCAGCACGCTCAACTGGCTGGGGAGTGACATTGCAGGGTTAATAAACGGCGGCAACAGCGAGATCATAAACGCCCAACCTTTTGGGTTGGCAATGGCGGTAACAAAGCCTTGCGCGGCCAACGACAATGCCGAGGCTTCATTGGGGGTATCGTCATCATCATTTGGGATCGCCATCTTGCCGCGAGAGCGCCACATTTGTACGCCTAAATACGCCAAGTACACACCACCGACATATTTAAACACCTGAAACACCGCGGGATAGTTCAGCATCACCGTCGCCACACCAATGACAGAGGCGATCGCAACCAGCCCCACGCCGATAAGCTCGCCCCACATCATATGTAAGCTACGCTTAACGCCAATTGTCATGCCAAGGGTCATCGATAATGTCATGCACATGCCGGGCGTGACCGACACGAAAAAAAAGGTAGGGATGAACAGCGTCAGCATGGTGGTATCAATTAAAAGCGGAGACATAAAAACAACAGTCTTAACAGTTAGGTACAGGAGCTGTCAGTTAACGCGCTTTGCCTGCAGAGATCAAGCCCTTCGCTCACTTTATAACCGGACGGTTAGACTTATTGCCATTTGGACGTCTAGAAGTAAAAATATCCATTGACTTGTTTTTAACGAACCCATAGCATCAATAACCAGAGAGACCCGACAGCCAAGGTGCAAGGCGCTGGACAGCTGCGAGATGTCATAAGATTTATCGCTAAGGACATGTGATGATTGAGATAAAACAACTCAACAAGGTATTCGAACTCGGGGAGCGCCGAATTCATGCCCTTAAAGACATCAATTTATTTATTCCGAAAGGAAAAGTGTTTGGTGTGATTGGCGCCTCTGGCGCGGGCAAAAGCACGCTGATCCGGATGGTTAACCTGCTTGAGCGCCCAACCAGCGGCTCAGTGACCGTGGGCGGCGTCAACCTTACTGCGTTACCCAACCGCGAGTTAACCCAAGCGCGCCGTAAAATCGGCATGATTTTCCAACACTTTAACCTGCTGTCGTCGCGCACCGTGTTCGACAATATCGCCCTGCCGCTGGAGCTCAGTGGTACGCGCCGCGATGAAATTGAAACGCGCGTCAGCGAGTTGCTCGATTTGGTCGGCTTGGTCGATAAGCGTGATGTGTATCCTGCCAGCCTCAGTGGTGGACAAAAGCAGCGTGTCGCTATCGCTCGCGCGCTGGCGCCAAGCCCAAATGTATTGCTCTGTGATGAAGCAACCAGCGCATTGGATCCGGCTACAACCCAATCAATTTTGTCGTTGCTGCAAACCATTAATGAAAAACTCAACCTCACCATTTTGCTGATCACCCACGAAATGGATGTGGTGAAGCGCATTTGTCATGACGTGGCGATTATTGGTGATGGCGAACTGGTTGAGTCTGGCCCCGTAGGCGATATTTTTGCTCATCCTAAATCCGAGTTAGCGAAAAACTTTATTCGCTCCACCTTGGATTTATCGGTGCCACACGACTACGCCCAACGCTTACAAAAAGACTACTTTAAAGGCAGCTATCCGCTGGTGCGTCTAGAATTTACAGGCGCCACCGTCGACGAGCCACTGATCAGCCAGATGTCGCGCTTATTTAATATTGATATCAGCATCTTAAGCTCTGACATTGATTACGCTGGCGGCGTGAAATTTGGTCTACTCTTGGCGGAGATTATGGGCCCGAAAAGTGCCGTTGATGATGCGATTCACTACCTAAACAAACACCATGTCGCCACGGAGGTACTTGGCTATGTCGATTGATGCGTTAACCCAATGGATTGGACAAAACCAAGCACTGATTGAACTGCTGACCGATGCCACCGGCCAAACCATTTATATGGTGTTGGTCTCTGGGCTGCTTGGCTTTGTATTCGGGATCCCACTTGGCGTGCTGCTGCACATCACCAAAAAAGGCGGACTGAAAGCACAGCCACGGGTTAATCAAATTTTGGGCGCCGTCGTGAACATCGGCCGTTCAATTCCGTTTATTATTTTGTTGGTGGCTATCATCCCATTCACTCGCTTTGTGGTGGGCACCTCCATCGGCACCGCGGCAGCCATTGTGCCGCTCACGGTCGGCGCGATTCCATTTATTGCACGTTTGGTGGAAGGGGCGCTTTTAGAGCTACCTGCAGGGTTGGAAGAAGCCGCAAAAGCGATGGGCGCAACCCCAACCCAAATCATTTACAAAGTGCTGCTGCCCGAAGCGCTACCGGGGATCATCAATGGTGCCACCATCACCTTAGTCACCTTGGTGAGCTATTCAGCCATGGCGGGTGCCGTCGGCGGTGGCGGCCTCGGGGATGTGGGCATTCGCTACGGTTATCAGCGCTTTGATACCACCGTCATGCTGATCACAGTTGTGATGCTGGTCGTGCTGGTACAAGCGATTCAATCATGCGGAGATTACTTAGTGCGTCGCACAAATCACCGCTAAATACCCAAACACATAAACACAACATTTGTCCCAGCCACTTGGGATGCCACACGGCCTCAAGTGGTGCGGGAATACCGTCAAAACGGATACGTTTTTTAAAAGGGAGACAGACAATGAAAACCACGATTAAAACACTGCTTGCCACACTTGGACTGGCCTCAACCCTTGTCCTTACCGGCTGTGGAGAAAAAGAAGCTGCCGTGCAAGACAACAGCAAAATCACCGTTGGCGTCATGGCCGGTGAAGAAGCACAAGTGGCCGAATATGCGGTTCAAGAAGCCAAAAAACTCGGCCTTGAGGTGAAACTCATCACCTTTACCGACTATGTATCCCCTAACGCCGCCCTCGCCGATGGCTCTGTGGACGTGAATGCCTTCCAGCACAAACCGTACCTCGACGCACAAATCAAAGACCGTGGCTACGAGTTTGCGATTGCAGGCAACACCTTTGTGTATCCGATTGCGGCCTACTCTTACAAACTCGATAGCGTGGCCGATTTGCCTGAAGGCGGCAAAATTGCCGTACCTAACAACCCATCGAACCTTGGCCGTTCGCTGGTATTGCTTGAACAGCAAGGCATTATCAAACTCAAAGAAGGCGCTGGCATTAACGCCACCAAACTGGATATCGTTGAGAACCCGAAAAACGTGGAAATCATCGAGCTAGAAACGCCACAACTGCCTCGCTCACTGGAAGATGTAGACATTGCGATCATCAACAACACCTTTGCCGCGGGCGTGGGCCTAACCCCAAGCAAAGACGGTTTGTTTGTTGAAGACAAAGAATCGCCTTACGTGAACCTGATTGTGGCGCGCAAAGACAACGTAGACGCTGAAAACGTGAAAAACTTTGTTAAAGCCTACCAAACCGACGCGGTTTACAACGCCGCAATGGAAGTTTTTGACGGCGCAGTGGTAAAAGGCTGGTAAGCCAGTCCGCTCACCACACTGAAATACTCAAGCCCGCGCTGAAAAGTGCGGGCTTTTTGCTATGAAGTAATAATACTGCGCGTCGATTGAATAGAAGCGTAGCGATCTCCCAACGCTGCCATTGATACTGTATGAACAGAGCGTTCATCAATTGTGCTTCCTTGATGATCCGGTAATGAGCGTGACGCACAGGCATCTTCACAAACGATCACTTCATATCCTCGTTCTAGAGCACCAATCGTCGTTGCCATAACGCACATATGACTCATAAAGCCTGCAACCAAAATTTGAGTACAACCGGTTCGTATCAAGGCACTTTCAAGCTCTGTATTATAAAACGAGCTAGGTAGCATCTTGTGTATCACCTTCTCGCTGGAAATAGGTGTCAAACAACTGACAACATCAGACAGCTCACTATCACAGTTAAAGATGGGGGAGCTTGAACTTCCTTTATGTAAAACATGAAAAACCGGAACAGACAGGCGGCGTGCTTTATCAAGGATTTTTTGGGCATTAAACAATGCTTTTTCTCCGGATTTTCCTAAAGGCAAGGCACCGTGTATATATTCATTCTGATAGTCGATAAAAATAACCGCTACACTTTCCCAATTGACTTTACAGTTACTCGCTCCGGCAATATCTCTGAGTGTTTTAATCTCATTCATCGTCTTTCTCCTCGAAAACTAAGCCAATTATATCCACCTGCCGAAACGGATTAAGTGCTATTGATGCACATGGGATGTGCAAAAATGCTTATCAGTGAAGCGTTAGTCTTTGACTTACCTATTTTTGATATAGCGAGGGGTATGGAAAGCAGCTAAATCATGGTTTGACATATCTTCGCTACTTCATCCATTACAATTTTCTTTGACGTGGAGGCATGCGTTCTTTTCGAGGAAAGCATCCAAATATCACGTTTTATGGGTTGTTCGGGCTCCAAAGTCACTAAAGGGCTGGAGCGAAGTGTTATTTCGGGTAATAGCGCAACACCATAGCCAAGCTCTGCTGCCTTTTTCTGTAGAGATACAGTATCAGCCTGGAATCGAATTGACTTAAGGCCATGCTTTTCTATTAAAAATTGACACTCTCTTAAATGGCTCAGCTCAGAGGTATAAGTGACAATATTCACTGGCTCACCGTTTTTCAATCTCTCAATCCAAAACGCGTTTCCTGCAATCAGAAAGGAGCATTCTCCCACTTTTTTACATATGGACTCTCCTTGCTTAGGTAGTCCCATTCTTAACGCAATATCAACCTCTTGCTTCGATACATTCAGATTCCTAGTCGATGTATCTACTTCTATTCTCAGTTCTGGAAAACGGTATTGAAGACTTTTTAGTTGCTCAACGAGCATGCTCTCAGCTAAAAATGGCACCATCGAAATCTTCACCGACTGGTTAAAACGAGCGTCTGGAGAAATTGACTCCGATAATCCATCAACCTCATCTCTCACAATCACAGAGCGCTCATAGAGTAATTCGCCCTCTATTGAGGGCGTAAATCCATCTCCAGTACGATCGAAAAGGTTGATTCGTAACGCGTCTTCAAGCCGATTAATACGCCTTGAAATCGTCGCATGGTTTACATTTAACCTCGCTGCTGCGTCACTGACCTTGCCTGATTCGTAAAGCGCCAGAAAGTACTTTAAATCGTCCCAATTTATCACCGCTAGGCTCTCCTAAAGATCAGGTAAAAATGCAAACCGAATAAAGGCATCTAACTACGCACCCTAACACATAAAAACCTAAACATATGATATTGCAACCCAAACCGGTCTTTCACGAGAAACGCTCTACCGCACACTCAGCCCAAAAGGCAATCCTAACCTCAAGACACTGATGGCGATTGTGGATGCGTTAGGTGACTCATTTGATCAACAACGCCGATAGAAAGCCACCTACACAACAGAGTGAGCGGTGGCTTCACTATTATTAGGCAAGCAGAAATTTATATCCCAGCGAGAACATCAAAAGGCTGAGTGAGGCTGAAATGGTTCTACGTATCAGTTTTGGCCCGTACTTCATCGCCGACGAACTACCAACGTGATTGCCGATCAAATTCATTGCTACCAAAGGCAATGCCAGAAGGTACAGCACGTGGCCTGCAATCATAAAGGCAATAAGAGCACCAATATTGGATGCAAAATTAAATAGCTTGGAAGTTGCAGACGCAGCCACCAGTTCAAATCTGAGTAAATAATGCAGTGCTAATATCAAGAAGCTGCCTGTTCCTGGACCAAAAAAACCATCATAAAACCCAATTACAAACACCGCAGCAGGTACACCAAACAAGAGTACGCCTTTGCTCACAGGCTTTTCCGTTTCTTCACTTAGTTTTCCTTTTGGAAGAAAGGAAAAGATGATCCCTACCGGCAGCATCGCCAAGATAATTTTACCAATCGTCTCTGGGTCAAAATAGAGAATGGCCTCTGCCCCGACATAGGCACCAAGTAAACCAGCGGGTATCCCTGTTGCCACTGCAGTCCAAATTACTTTTTTATTTCGAATGAAATTGCGTATTGCTGCGATAGTACCTAATGTGCTGACAACTTTTTCTTGTCCAAGAGCTAATTGAGGTGGCAGTCCAGCAAGGATAAAAGATGGAACTAAGATTAATCCTCCACCGCCTGCTACTGAGTCAATGAAACCGGCCGCAAAGGCCGATACCATTAATGCTATTAGTATTAAAAGTGTAATGTCGTTACCAAAGAGTTCCATACTGAAAATTCCTGTCGAAGTTATCGATTGTAGACTTTGAAAAGTGCAGACGTATCCATACGACCCAAACCTTGTTGCTGTAGGGATTGATATTCACTATCTACTTTTTCTGTTAACGGAAGATCAATACCCATCTTATTTGCTTCATTAAGGCAAATGCTGAGATCTTTGTGCATCCAGTCAATTGCAAATCCAAAATCGAACTTATCTTGCGACATAGTTACGGTTCTGTTCTCCATTTGCCATGACCCCGCCGCACCATGCCTTAACACATCAACTAACTGGTTTATATTTAGACCTGCTTTTTTTGCCAGAAGGAGGCCTTCGCTTAGCCCTTTCAACACGCCTGCAATACAGATTTGGTTGACCATCTTACTGCGCTGCCCTTGGCCATTTTTTCCCATTAAAGTTGATTGCTTACCATAATTTTTCATCACGGGCTCTACGTGTTCAAAAACAGTTTGCTCACCACCACACATAATTGTAAGAGCTGCGTTTTCAGCTCCAGCCTGCCCACCTGATACTGGAGCATCAATAAACGAAATATTCTTTTCCATACAGACTTTGGCTAATTCTTCTGCAAGCTCTGCAGATGTTGTCGTGTGGTCAACCAAAACAGAACCTGGGACCATACCAGCGAGTACTCCGTCTTCGCCATATACAACACTTCTTACATCTTCATCATTCCCCACGCATAAAAATACAATGTCACAGTTTGTCGCAGCTAACCGAGGAGTTGGCTGATATTCACCGGAAAATTGTTGAGCCCATAGCTTTGCTTTGCTTTCTGTACGATTAAACACTTTGGTCTTGTGCCCTGCTTTTGCAAGATGACCCGCCATTGGAAAACCCATTACACCTAAACCAATAAAAGCGACGTTGTTTGATTTCATATTATTTTCCTTAATCTTTTCCAATATGGTTAAATTCTGGGCTGGCTGGAACGATACGCTCTAACGTACTCATCCCAAACATGCGAGCTAACCAGCGGTCTGTACCATCTGATCTAGATTTAAACCCTTCGCGACTATGTAGAAGCCGTTGATTTTTTATTATCAATAAATCACCTGGTTGATAGACCACGTATTGTTTTAACGACTCATTTTTTAACTGAGCCTCCAGCATAACTAGTGCTGCTGCGGCACTCTCGGTAAGAGGAGTGGTATTTTCCTTGTCATAACGACATAACATCACACCGTCTTCGCTAATTACTAAAATAGGAAGACGGCTCGAACGAGACTGACCGAATGAATCAGGCCGGTTAATACGGAAGTTAGATTGGCATAATTCGTTGACTACACCGCGGCTCAGTTGAGCAATCAACTTATCCAATAGAATAAAATTTGATCGAACCTTGAGATCGGAACGCAATGCCATCAGTGATAAAAATTCAGGACAGCCACTTCGTTCTGTAACGGGCTCACTTGATAATGGTAAATCTGGGTTGTCTACATGATGACCAAAGGTAAAAGTGGAGCCATGAGATGACTTTTCATTTAGAGCATTGAGTGCAGGTACCACATGTCTAAATAAGAATCCTTTATTTTCACTTTGGTATGAGACTGGTTCAACCTTAGCCAATTGATATATCCCAATATGGATTGCGCTAGCTAAAGGAGTTTTTGATGGGGGAACATACCCGTTGTAAGGTGTCGCACATAAATTACTATCAACAGGTAAACCACGGACAATCAGGGCGCATTGATCATCATCTGACTTAAAGTCCTGAATAGCATTGATTACTTCATCATTAAGACTGTGTTTGACTACGTTCCCAAGCCACTCTCTTACGTTAAGCCACTCATTGTCCTCTCGAAACCGTAAATTACTGAATGCTCTTTTTAGCTTATTTGTAGCGTTGTATGATACATGTACTTCTTGAACACTTTGCTTTTTAGGTGTCTCTAACACTTCTTTTTGCATTTCTTAAGCCTGATTTGATGTTGTCATTGCTTTTATTGAGTTATCTCAATTTTGTTTTATATGTAGACTATTGCCGAAAATGACATATGTCAATAGAGTTGGTGTGTTTATTTAAAAGAGTCAAAAACCAAAAGACAGATGTTATAATCGATTGAAAGTGAGGATTGTCCCAAGAGGTAGGGAGAGCGTTTTAGTTGATTTTTGTTTAATTTTTGGTTTTTAAAATGTTAACGATATGTATATGCAAGCATATTTTAATCAAGTATTGTTGGCATAAATTGTTTAATTATCGAACGATCATTTGGTTGGTTGATGGTAGACAAATCTAATTATCAGCAAGTTACAGTTAACAATAAGCTAATTAATTCGCTTTCCATATCCTAGGAGTCCCTTTGTGAATAATAGTAAGTTCATTCGTATAGCTGAAGCTATAGAGCAGAAAATTGAAACAGGTGAGTTCCCGCCAGGCTCAAAGCTACCCACCCATCGTTTACTCGCTGACGAACTTGGAACGACGCCTGCTACCGTTGCAAAAGCTTATAAGTTGCTTAACAACAGAGGGTGTTTGGAGTCATTTGTTGGTCGTGGCACGTTCGTGAGAGCAAACTCGGAACTTGATAAAGCCATACAAGCCCCCGATGAAGAAACACACTTTAACTTCTCAATACTTCAACCTTGCCTAGAGAGAAATGTACCTGCATTGAAGAATGCCTACCGGCAATCCGCGGAGTTACTGACCCCTTCTGAAATTGGATATGTTGAGAGCTCTGGACATAAGGCCCATAGGGCGGCCGGTGTTAAATGGGCGAAACAGTACGGTTTAGAGGGGGCAAACAACGGTAATATGTTACTGACGAATGGGGCGCAGCACGCTTTATCTTTACTCGTTGACACTTTGACTAAGCCAGGTGACACGATTCTAGTCGAACGACTCACCTATCCAGGTATTTTGGCAATCGTAAATATGTCTGACCGTCATGTGATTGGTGTGGACCTTGATGAGTATGGTTTATGCCCACAAGCTTTAGAGGTTGCAATTGAAGCACATCAAGCTGCAATGGTAATAGCAATTCCTAGTCATCAGAACCCAACAGGGATTTCAATGCCAGAATCCCGAAAAAAGGAAATAGCACGAGTTATCAATGATAAGAAAGTTTGGCTGGTTGAAGATGATATTTATTGCTTTTTAGATGATGAGCCAGTTCCTCCAATAGCTAATTTTTCCCCAGATTATACGTTCCACATTTCTGCGTTATCTAAGGCAATTAGCCCTGCGATGCGTTGTGGTTACTTAAAAGCCCCAGACAGTCAGATAACGGCTCTTAATGCAAATATTCGAACTAATATTTGGCTTGCGTCTCCAATTAATTTTATTGCAGCGACATTGTTAATTGAATCTGGTGATGCTTTTCGGTTAGCAGACCAACAAAGGAAAGCTGCACATAAAAGGCAGAAAATGGTAAGGGAGATTTTTACTTCCATTGATTTTACGGCCTCTGGGTACCATATTTGGCTACCATTACCTGCCCATTGGCAGCCGGATCGATTTGCTATGGAGGCAAAAAATCGAGGGGTAATAGTTACCAGTGGTAGTTACTTCTGCGCAAACAATGGAAGTACTCCACATGTCAGATTGTCTCTGATGTCAATCGGGAATGAGGCTCGATTGAGAGATGGCTTGAATCAGCTCCAAAGATTATTGAGTTCTGACATTAATAGTTTTTTTCCAAACTAAAGGGATCAATGCGTTAGGTGGATGATTTGATCAACAACGCCCCCATCAAACTGACTGAGCCCGCGCTGAAAAGTGCGGGCTTTTTGGTATCCGCTGAGTGATGATTTGGGTGCCAAAGAGTAAGGTATGTTTTTTGTTAAATCGAAGCCTTTATCTGTTGCTCTAATGTAAAGGATGACGTATCTAGTGGAAAACTATGAGAGATTAATTCAAAAAACCACGAATGCCTTCACTTTTGCCCAAAACGGTTGGTACATTTAGACACCCCCAAATCTAGATATGAAGCCACATAGGGCGAAAAGATAATGCCAACTCATTACATTTTATCGAAGAGGATTTATGAGTAAATCTGACAAATACCTTTCATTAATCACATTCTTATTTATCACTCTCGCTATATCACTGACTAGTGGCTATCAATACATTGGTGATTTTGTAGAGAAAGGATTAAGCGCACTAAGCATGTTCATCGGCTACTTTGTCCTTATCGCATTGTTTTCCATTTATAAAGACGTATCTTTGTTTACTAAAAAACAGCTGATGTCCATTGCGTTTCTATCAGTATTCATCACACTCGCGTCTTATATCTATCCATATTTTAAATACTCAGAGCAAAATCCAAGCGACCTAATGTCAACTTTTATCTATGACATTGTAATAAACGTGATTATTTTCACTCTTCTCTTTAAGGAATCAAAGCGTGAACGAAGTTCCACTCGAATATAGCTAAAATCGTCGCCAAGCTGTGACTAAAAAACAATTACACAAATAGCCCAAAAATCTTTTCATATCACTTCACCAAATCAATATTTAAACACGGCCTTTCGGCCACCTGAACACTTCTTAAATCGCCTTTAAGTGCTTTAAAGAGCTTATTTTCTACTTTTCTTTTTTCCATTGCTCGCTCTAAAGTATTAAAATATAGCTTTGATGGCGTTTCAAATTCAGGATTAATTCTTCTTAGTTCTGAAAAGCATTTATTTAAGGATATTAAGTTAGAGAGTTTCTCACTCGCAAAATCCTGAGTGATGATTATGTCCTCATCTAAGCTGATCTTTATCAGTGACTTCCACTCTTGGCTGGCAGATATAGCAACTTTAATCAAGTCATCATCAACATAGGTATCACTAATTGCTCGCTCATAGTCATCCCTAACACCATTATTATCTAAATCAACCCCTTCAATGGTATTGTCACCTGGCGTTGGATCTGGTTCTAGCTTCACATCAACTAAATGCTGCCAAGATGATGCACTAGCAAAAACAAAAGCCAGCAATACAATTAATTTTAGCCCTCTCACCTTATCCTCAATTTCGCACTAAGAAATTATTCGATCTAGGACTTACAATGCATGATTAGGTATAAGATCAAAATCTTAATCACTCGCTTTTAGAGTGACAAAACCTAAAAATAGAAACATTACATTTATCAGTTGCATATTTTTACGATCAACATATAAA
>NZ_MUFM01000027.1:0-46785 GCF_001996125.1 Salinivibrio sp. PR932
CTTAGTGGGTGCTCGACGTTCGTTGATAACCAATATAAGGTTGCACCGACAGGAAAGGCAGTGACGCAGATTGAAAAAGCGAAACAACTGCCGATAACAATGGACAAAGAGATAAAAATAGCGGTCACCACGCAAACACAAGTCCTCGATATCTATAGCATTGATAGCCCTGGCGTCATTTTCGACTTACCGATGGTAAAAAATGGATTAGCTATCAATATTGAGGCAGAAGTCAACGATAGTGTTTTTGTCCCAAGTGCTAAAGTCATTAACCAGTCTGGCGATATTCGTGCTGAGCTTGATGATGATGGGTTAGTCTATCTAAAGCCCCGTCTAGCCGATGGAAACCGTTTGCAAGGTAATATTAAAGTCCATCCACAAATTGGCGACAGTTCGCTCTATTTAGTTATTTTTACCGATAAAGATAAACTTAATGAAACGGTGGCGGTTAGCCACCCAGCGAAATTGGACGCAGAGGGGAGAGGGAATTACTTTCCGGAGGTAGGTGATATTCAAGTGCCGCGCGCGTTGACTGGCACGTTTTCCATCGAAGCAACCGCATTGGGCGCACGTAACAATGCTCAGTCTATCGTCCTGCCAGCGCTCTCCGCCACTGAAAGTCCGCAACAAGAAAGCGTTAGCTTTTATCATCAGGCTATTCGGGCCGCCATTGCAGACAACGATGTCGACAAAGCAATGGGCTTGCTGCGTGATGCGGAACAATTGGGTATTACTGACGCTGATCAAGTCTTTCGTGACGCGATGAAAGCACAATTAGACAAGAGGTAATCTCACCATTTAAGCCACGTTTTACATCGCGTCTTCAACAAGACATCGAATTAGGTGGTATGTCCTTTATGGGTAAGGATACCTCTATTTGGGGTGGTCAGCGTTATCTGAACCGCGCGGCTGGCTTATTGTCAGGTGAATATTGGAAGCAGTCGTCTGGGGTAGGGGCAGGCTTACAAACTAAATTGAATGGTCATACCGCTGGTGCTGCTATCGTTGTCGCTGATCCAGATGCTGGCGAAGCGTCGCGCAGTGATGACCGCACCACACTCACTTCTTATGATCTTTATTACTATGGTGTGGATGTAGGGATCGGTAGCTTAGACTTTGATTTCAAATACATGGAGCAGGCGAACAAAGACAGTAACTCTGATGATGGCTTTGGTGCTGCGATCACCCTTAACTCTAGCTACTACGGCATGGACGGCTGGACTCAAACGGCCATCGCTTATGGTAAAGGTGTGGCGCAAAACCGTGGCGTCAACTTTGGCGGCTGGTCTGGCGGCGATGAAAATCAAGAGTCGATCTTCTTAACCTCTTACGGGGTGATGAATATTTCCGACAATTGGCAAATGGGATCAGAGCTTACCTATTTTGCTGCACTCGATCAGTTGTTCGGCGCGGATGACCTAAAACGTTACATTGCGGCCGTACGTCCTTCTTATAAAGTCAATGAGAACATGCGCCTAGAGACAACCTTGTCATATGGTCATGAAGAAGGGGCTGATGGCTATTGGGGACGTTCAGGCGATGCCGTGGAAAGCGATATTTGGAACCTTGAAGTGGCTGTGCCTTTGACTGTGAATGCAGACTTCTTCGGCCGTCCTCAAATCAAGCCTTATATCATCTACATCAAAGCTGATGATAAGGCCAGCGGTGGCCAAATCGGCATCGATAATAGTGATGACGAAACCGTGATTGGTGTGCATACCGAAATTTGGTTCTAACCGATGCGTTAGTACTATCAGCGTTATAACGAGGCGGCCGAGACGGCCGCCTTTTTAGGATAGAGTTAATGACAAATATAATGAGAAATTATCAGCGCTTTAAAATGGCACTCGCAGTCAGTTCCGCGGTTTGGCTGGTAGGGTGTGCGTCTAACTTGCCGGAAGAGATGCCTGTCGCCCCCAGTCGTCAAGCCTGTTGCGAGACACTTCAACAATTACCTTACGTCCAGTTGAAAGAGAATGAGACACTGACGGTATCGCTTGACCCT
Source organism: Salinivibrio sp. PR932 (assembly GCF_001996125.1). Lineage (NCBI taxonomy): Bacteria > Pseudomonadati > Pseudomonadota > Gammaproteobacteria > Vibrionales > Vibrionaceae > Salinivibrio > Salinivibrio sp. PR932. Next base: position 2,006 of record NZ_MUFM01000027.1, read on the forward strand.
CAATCGGAGGTGTTTTCATTTTCAGAGGGTAAGAGTTACACCCAAGCATTTCGTTTTAACGATCGGACAGCGCGTGCTCAGATTAGCGTAAAGAGTGTTATGCAACATGGTCGTGTCTTTATGCCGCGAGTCTTACTGTTAGATGAGCATTATCAGGTGATCAAAACACTGGGGGCGGATACGTTTACGCCGCAAACGGCTAACTTGCTTGATTCCTCTCAATTGTCGGGATCTTTCGATTCTGAGGGAGCGCGCTATATGGTCATGTACACCAATGCGACGACTCTCGGTCATAAGATTACGTTGCCACATCCGGCGAAGTTGCGTGCTCAGGAGTTAGGCGAACCAATGCCGATGGTGACTGATCCAACCTACCGTTATGCGCCGACTGGTCAAGTATCCTTCACCGTGGCAACCAAGGAGTATGCGACTGTCCTATCCAGTGACAATACAAGCGTGAGTGAATTTGTAACACACCAACGGCCCAAACAGCCCGTGGCTCAAAAGGAAACCGTGGACTTTTATAAACAAGCGATGGCCGCGGCCATCAATGAAAAGGACATCAGCAAAGCAATGGCCTTACTCAACGAAGCCAAGGCTTTAAAAATAGAAAGTGCCGATAAGACTTTTATTGAGCTAATCGAAAGCCAGCTCAATGACGCACAATGAGTTCATCTAAAAGGCAGCATTATATTGCCTTATTGTGCGTCAATTGATATCAAAAGCAGTAAGAATCATGAACCCTCATTTTCACCAAAGGTGTTTAATGCTTGCTCTGCACTCATTGGCTTGAAGAAATAAAATCCTTGAATTTCATCGACGCGCCATACATTCACAATGCGTAATTGAGAGGCGGTTTCGACGCCTTCTGCCACTGTGGTCATTCCCAACTCTTGTGCCATGTTAATGATACTGCGGACCAAGGTTTTGGCTTTATCATTGGTTTCAATTTCGCTCATGTAAGATTTATCAAGTTTGACGATATCTAACGGGAAATTGCATAAAGAACTGAATGACGAGTAGCCGGTTCCAAAGTCATCGAGCGCCAGTTGTACGCCTAATGCTTTTAACGCATGCATTCGTTTGATGGTTTCTTTATCGGCACCCAGTAGAATGCTTTCTGTTACTTCGAGTACCAGTTGCCCCGGGGCAAGTTGATAGCGATTGATCAAGCGTTTTAGGTTATCCACTAATCGTCTCGCGCCAAAGTGGGGACTGGAAAGGTTCACGTGGATCGTCAGACGATGTTGTGATTTTTTACGCCAATGTTGCTGTAGTTGTTGTAAGAATGCGCAAGCTTTTTCGAGAACAACCTCATCCAACTCAATGATTAATTTGTGTTTTTCTGCCAAAGGAACAAAAACGCCTGGTGAGACTAAGCCGAGTGAGGGGTGATGCCATCGTGCCAGTGCTTCAAAGCCAATCACTTGGTTGGATGTGGCGTTGACAATGGGTTGGAAGTAGGCGGTGAACTCATTATTTTTTAACGCAGAGACAAGATTGCGGTTGATCACCAAGGTTTCTTGCGCTGCCTGTGCGATATGTTCGTCAACGATCTCCACGTGGTATTTACTGCCGGTACGTGCTTGTTCGATAGCGTAAAAACCGCAGTGTACCAAGGTTTCAAAGTGCTGAAACTGCAGATGTGGGCCGATCAGTGCGCCTTTTAAGCCAATATCAAACTCGGCATCGGTCAGTGCAATATGGTTATCACTGGCTTTGAGGGCAAGACAGGCATGAGCCTCAAGGTCACGCTCATTGCTTTTGTCGGTAAAGACAATGAACTCGTTTTCGCTCAATCGGCCTATGGTGGCACCAACAAACTGTCCTTTTAGGGTATCGGCAATGTGTTTCACCATGCTGTCATAGGCATGATGACCATAAATCTCGTAGATCTCTCTCAGCCGTGTGGCAATAAAATAAAGTGCGAACACGCCCGTTTGGTTCGCCAATGCCGCGTTCAACGCTTTTGTTGTTGATGGGCGATTGAGTAAGCCAGACAGGGTGTCATAGTGTGATAAGGTTTCAATCAGCTCTGCTTGTTGTTTTTGTTGGCTAATGTCTTTCACGGAAAGCATCAGCGAGCTGTTTTCTCCGTCATCGAGCCTGACTGCCTCAATAGCACAAGGCAGAGTATTTCCTTTATAGCAGCGCAGGGCCGTCTCAAAGTGACTCACATCGCGGGAGCTTTGGTGATAGAGGGAGGTAAGACGTGCGAGTGTGCTCTCATCGTTACGACAGAGTTCACGAATGGATAAACTGGTAATTTGTTCTCGTTCGTACCCCAATAAATCCAATAGTGCTTGATTGACATCGATAATTTGATCATCCATTAAGATAATCATTCCCAAGTGCTGGCTGTGGTACAAGGCATCGAAGCGCGACAGCGTTTCCTTGAGTTGGCGTTCTGTTTTTGATGACGCGTGCGCTAGCGCCTTAATTTGCTCGGTAATATGGGTGAATGTATCTTTGCGTTTGTGCGATAACGGGCCGTCGCCGAGGAGGGCACTGATATCGCGCTCAAAGGAAATAAACTGTTTCGCGATTTTTCGGCGATAGAGTATAAAAACGAGTACGCTAATCAGTGATGTTATAGCGAGCATCGTCATGATCAAGTACCGGAATACTTGCCTACCTTTTTGATAGTAACGCCGCTGTTCGGTGGTTTTCAGGGTCGCGATAATCTGGTTATTTAAGTCGTACAAAGGGGTGTAGCGAGTCAGCTTGGTGTCGGTACGAACAATATGCTCGCTGGTTTCAATTTGTTTCAGAATTGCACCTTCAAGCAGGCTGTTGTCGCCGGTAAGGATGTTCTCATAGGCTGATGGGAAACGCCCAGTGAGCGCTTGGCCCCATACCATCCAACCCACTGCTGGCGCTGTGCCTGAGCTATCACGAATGGGGTTGAGACTGATCACCCAAAGGCGATTATCTATCTCTAACAGGCCGGAAAGTGGCGTCAGGGCATCATCAGGCAGCGATTGCGAAATATGCTCACGGATAGCGGCTGATTGATAAATGCGTTGGATAAACTCACGTTCATCATCGTTATTGAGCACCCGTGCCTCTACCACGCGACCGTCTAGATCAGCAAAACCCATCATACTCAACCCGAGTGAAATCAGTGTATCGGCCTCGAGATTGCGGCTGGCATATTGTGTATTCCCGTTGGTGAGTAGCCTATAGGTGTCATCCCAATAGGCCCAATCGACGGCGTACTCAACTTGATTATCCATCACGCGTTGGATAACGGCTTTTGCCTGCTGGTTGGCACGGGTTATCTCTATGTCTTCTAAATGGTTAATACCAAACAAAAAGAAATAGCGAGTCACTAATAAGCTGCTAAAGATGATCCCAACAATACCGAGAAGGAAAATCAGTGCGGCTTTGCTGTGTAGGGTGACAAACAACGTACGTGCCATGCAAAAACCTAATATAAACGCGAGGAGTGGTGAGGTGCCGTCCATTGAAAATAGGCAAGGGTTAAGGAATGATCAATAAAGCAAGGAGATATCGCCCACACTCTGGGACTTTACAGTGTAAATGATGACCTTTTAGTGACACCGTCACATTTTAGTTTTATATGAATAAGGGAAGAGTCATGGGGAGATAAGAATGATGATTGGAGAGCTAAATACCTCGCCCTGAATCACGGAAAGCGTTCAGAGCGAGGTAAAGTGCCGAGATGGCGAGCGCTTAATGGGTTGATGATTCAAGCTGCCAGCTGTGATTGACCGGTTGGTTATCACGCTTCGGCGCTTGGATAGTAAAGGCAATGCATAGCGAGAGTGCGATCATCACCAGCATGACACTGAACGCGGCGACAAAGCCACCAAATAGTGCTGCAATGACAGAGCCCATAAAGCTGCCCACACCAAAGCCAAGATAAATAAATCCGTAGTTCTGGCTGAGGTGATTCATACCAAAATAGTCGCTGACTAAGGTTGGGAAGACCGTAATTGCGCCACCAAAGCTGAATGCGACACAAGCAACTGATAGATAGAAGCTGTATTGGTCAAGTGGCATAAAGCGGAGCATGCCGACACCGGCGGCGCAGACTAACAGCGCTAAGCCAACCACTTTGCTGCGCGCCATGCGGTCAGACAGCACACCCAGCACCAGACGGCCGCCTAGATTTGCCAGTGCGATAATGGCAACGGCTTCCGCAGCGGTGGCAGCATCAAGGTGGACATAAAGTTCACCCACATCTTTAGCGACGCCAATGACATAAAGCCCACTCATACAAATCGTGACGAATACCGTGGCAAGCAGCCAAAATTGTGGCGTTTTAAAACACTCAGAGAGCGTGTAATCGGCAGGTACATCGGTCTCAGACGCGTTTGTAGCTGCTTTTTGCTGTGGTGCATCGTGCATCAGTGCGCCGCCAATCACGACCATGACACAGGCCAGAACTGCCCACATTTGAAAGCTGAGTGCGGCGCCGCCTGCGGCTAAAAAGTATAGATTGATGTATTTAAAACCTAAGCTACCTAACCCATAAGCGCCAATGGCACAAGCTGAGGCAAGCCCTTTGTTTTTTGGAAAAAAGCGTACGCAATTGGAGAGCGTCATGAGGTAGCCAGTACCGTCAGCCAAGCCAATCAGAAGGCCGGCGGTAAGATAAAGTAGCCATAGTTGGCCGACGACAGAGGTTAGCGCGAGGCTGGCGCCAAGCAATAAGCCTGCACCGATAGTTACACGGCGCACACCAAAGCGTGCTTGCAGATGGCCGGAAACGGAAGACGCTAACGCCAGTGCCAGTGTCATAATACCAAAGGTGAAAGCCACTTGGCTGACAGGCTCGTTAAGTTGGGCTGCAAGGGGAGCATTAAACAGGCTCCATGTATAGACAGAGCCAAGTGCAAATTGGGCTAATACAGTGCCAAGCAGGGTTTTCATGCCGGGGGATAAACGTGCGTTCATGGTAACGCTCCAGGGTTTTATCTATTGGGAACACCCCCAAGATACGACCCTGAATCCCCACATCAAGAGTAGGTGAAAAAGATAAAATGAGCTGCAGTTAGCGGGCATGAACTGCAGCGAGATGGCATGAATTACAACTGCATGCGTTCGCGAAACGCCTTCAGATTGCTGCGACTAACCAGCACGGGATGAGGAATACCGGGAAGAAAAACGTGGTAAGTGCTATTTAAGCCCGGTGCAATCTCGGTGATTTTATCTAAGTTAACGCAGTAAGAGCGGTGGCAACGGAAAAAGCTGGCTGGCAATTGTGTCATCAATTCACTGATGGTGTAGGGCACATAGAACTCGCCATCTGGGGTATAGACCAAGGTGGTCTTTTCGTTGGCCGCGGCGTAAAGAATGTCGGCGGTATCGGTAATACGGATCCGGTTATCGCGCATTAAATGCAAGGTATGGCGTTGCTCTGTCAGAGTATCAGCAGGAGTAGCTGCGATAGCAAGCTTGTCGAGCACGCCTTTCACGCGCGTTTCATTGAGCGGCTTTAGCAAGTAATCGAATGCCTCAAGCTCAAATGCATCTGCTGCATGCTCTTTGTACGCGGTGGTAAAAATCACAAAGGGCGGGCGCGCATCCGCGTGTAAACTGCGCGCCAGCAACATGCCATCAATGGAGGGGATGTTGATATCTAAAAACAGCACATCCACTTTATGGGTCTGCAGATATTTAAGCGCTGCTAACCCATCATCAAAACTCTCGGTGATAGTAATAGCACTGTGCTTTTCAATGAGGTATCTCAACTCTTCTTGAGCAAGATATTCGTCTTCAACAATGACAGCGCGCATTATGCCTCCTTGTTTTCGACTGTAAATGATACCCGCGTTCCTGGGTGAAGTGGCTCGACGGTGAGGCCTTGACCATAGAGTAAGATCAAGCGCTGATGAACGTTCATCAAGCCAATATGATGGCTGTCGATGGTGCCATGATAAAGCTGTTCAACAATATTAGGGTCGATGCCCACGCCGGTATCTGTAATGCTAATTTCTGCGCCGCGTTCTATCGCCCGCACTGCAATGGTGACATCACAAGGACGGCGAGAAGGTTGAAAACCGTGGCGAATGGCGTTTTCTACCAGCGGTTGTATCAGTAAAGGCGCGATATTAATGTCGGTCGTTTCAATATCAAAGTGAACGGAAAGTTTGTCACCAAAACGAGCCTGCTCTATTGCCACATAATCTTTGACTTGCTTGATAGCATCCGTAATAGGGATGAGATCTTGTGTGCGCTCTAAATTGTAACGCATAAAGTCGGCTAGATTGGCAATCAAGCCACGGGCGTCATCCGGACGCAGTCGGATCAAGCTGGAGATCGCGTTGAGAGCGTTGAACAAAAAATGTGGGTTAATTTTACTTTGTAGCGCGGCAAATTCGGCTCTACTGGCCATCTCTTTGAGCTTTTGTATGCGCGCTACTTCCATCTGGGTTGAAATCAATTGCGATAAACCAATTGCCATTTCTTGCATCGGGCGACGAATACGGTGAGGTTGACGATAAAAAACCTTTAAAGTCCCGGTGACGACGCCATTTTCCCAAAGTGGAATGATCAACAAAGAGCGAAAGTCATGCACGTTGAGATCATTGCTGATGATTTGCTCACCGGTTTTTACCGCTTGCTGAGTAAGGCGACTAATTTGGTGGTGGGCATCAATATATTGCTCCTCACCAATGCCAACATACGCCAACACATCAGCGGTATCGGTAATGGCAACGGCATCGGCACCGGTGTCTTTACGAATAATACTGCACGCTTTGGTTAAGCCTCGTGTTTCACCGCGTCGAAAGTAAGGCAACGTACGGTTGGCGATATCCAGCGCCTGTTTGGCTTGCTGGGCGGCGAGGTGTTCTTTTTCATCATCGATGTACTGTACCAGTTGAATGATCAGGCCAATACAGACGGTACCCGCAATCATCGGAAAGCTAATGGTCGCGACGATGTGCTGTGCCAGAGCTTGGTCACTCGCCAGTAAAAGAATCAGCAACATGGTCAGCGATTCACAGATCATGCCCGCTAAAATGCCATAACGGGCATAGTGCTGTTTATCGGCGCGATAATGGATCAGCGCAGACAGGCACCCAGCAATAATGCTGGCGATCAAACAGGCTTGTGAGGTTGGTCCGTCAATATCAATCAGGTAGCGGTGAATACCTGAGACGACGCCTGCTGTCACACCTACCCAAGGGCCAAACAAAATGCCCCCAGCGACGATGGCGATGATTCGCACGTTAACCAGTGATCCATCTACATTGACACCTGTGTAGGTGCTGAACAATGCAAATAACACAAATAAGGCGGCAATCAGTGCCGTTTCCATCGGGTGGCGCTGGGTTTTCTGCACAATGGTTTGGATCAGGTGGGTGCGAGTGAGCCAAAACAGCGCCATAAGGAGAAGGGCGGCGCGTTCAAACACCGCCAGCAACATTAAAAATTGGTCGTTGTACATAATCGAGCGAGGCAATGAGCAAAGAGGCGGCAGTATACACCCTTCGTCATGCCATCGATACTGACCTAGCGCAAGCATCATGGTGTACAAGCAGGCGCAAATAACGTAAGTGCCTTACCATGATGCACACTTTCGCGCGCTATTCGACCGTCACGCTGCGTAAAATAAAGGCGCTTTGATAGACCATGGCGTCGGTTTTAGGCGCTTGATGATAACCTTTTGCAATTACCATGATGGTGGTTTCGCTGGTGGTGGAGGTATTGCCGTAGCCGTAATCCCACTTCTTATCTTTACGCTCGCTATATGTGGCGTGACTGCCTTTATTGTCAACGTGTAGCTGCTCGTCACTTAAGGTGAAGTATGGATAGCCAGCGTTTTGTGCCAGCTCTGCGGCTTTGCGCAGGGCGTATTTATGGGCAATGGCCCGGTCGGTAAAGTCATTACCCACAAAACTGATGTGCCACGTGTCCTCGCTCACCGCTATCACATCAAAGCCCATGCCGAACGACCAAAAGTTCTTCTCGGTTGAGTAAGGCGTTGCACAACCGGCCAACAGCAACACTGACAAGAAGAACCAACCGCGCGTTTTCATAGTAACTCCAAGATGACTGAGAAAGGCGCGTATCATAGTGCGTGAGGCACATACCGACTAGCGGTATTTTGTATGACTCTGTCAGCGGTTTGTCAGCCGAAAAAAAACCGACGCCTTGATGGCGTCGGTTTGCATGTCACTTATCGAATTCGGCAGGTGCGAAAGTCGATTACTTACGGCGGCAGAACTCCGCAATCACAAACATGGTTTGGCCGTTTACTTTACCCTGTACATGGGTCGGATCGTCGGTCAAGTTGATGCCGCGGATCACGGTGCCTTGTTTGATCACTTGGCTTGAGCCTTTAACGGGCAAATCTTTAATCACGGTTACGTCGTCGCCTTTTTGTAGTGCTACGCCGTTAGCGTCCAGCACTCTGACGTCTTCGATATCTTGCCCCGTTTCCGCCCACTTACGGACATCGTCTTCCATGTACATCATGTCGAGATTATCTTGTGCCCAGCTTTCGCTAGAAAGACGAGAAAGTTGGCGATAGGCAACCACTTGAACCGCAGGCTCTTGGCTCCACATGCTGTCGCTTAGACAACGCCAGTGGTTCACGTCCATGTTGTCCGGGGTGTTAAGCTGATCATGACAAGTGCCACAGACCAATACGCAGCTGTTGGCTGTGGTGTCTGGCGAGTACGGGACTTCATACACAGAGAGGTTGTCTTGGCTGGTGCAAAGTTCACATTGGCCGCCACTGCGTGCCTGAAGCGTTTGTTCAATACTCATGTTTTATCTCACAACGGGCAGGGAAGTCCCTGCATTAACAATGAGGCAGAGTGTAATCGCTGACATAAATTCTTACAAGTTATAAGGGATTGAGTCAGTGAATAGAGTGGCTATATATGTCGAGTAACGCAAAAACAAAAAATGCCACGCAAACGCGTGGCATTGCCTCAATCAAGGTTGTGTAACGTTAGGCGTTAGCCGTGTCTTGCTTCACCACTTCATGGTGATCGAAAACACTTTTATCTTGGCCACCGGTTAAACGCGAGGTGAGGGTACCGGCCGTCATTGAGCCACTCACATTCACAGCGGTACGGCCCATATCAATCAAGGGTTCGATAGAAATGAGCAAGCCAGCAAGCGCAACAGGCATATCCAATGCCGAGAGTACGATCAGTGCCGCAAAGGTGGCGCCACCGCCTACACCCGCAATGCCGAATGAGCTCACAGTGACAATCGCAACCAAGGTAGCGATAAAGCCCGGATCGAGTGGGTTAATGCCAATGGTTGGCGCAATCATGACCGCCAGCATAGCTGGATACAGGCCGGCACAACCATTTTGACCCATGGTGGCGCCGAATGAAGCGGAGAAGTTGGCGCTGGCCGGATCATTGCCCAAGTTCTTCATTTGCGAGTCGATGTTAAGGGGAATCGTGGCCGCACTTGAACGAGACGTAAAGGCAAACGTCAGCACTGGGAGCACTTTTTTCAGATATTGAATCGGGCTCATGCCGACAAGGCCAATCAATACCAGATGCATCACCAAAATGGCACCCAAGCCTACATAAGAGGCAACCACAAAGTTCGCCAGCTCAAGAATTTCGCTCACGTTTGAGCCAGCCACCACTTTGGTCATTAGAGCCAAAATACCATAAGGCGTGAGGCCGATGATCATACGTACCAAGGCGCGAACAAGCTCTTGTGCCACTTCCATAAAGCGTTCAAAACGCTCGCCGAGTTCAGGCTGAGTACGCGACAAGGTAACACCAGCCATACCAACGAGTGCGGAGAAAATCACCACAGCGATGGTTGACGTCGGGCGGCTGCCGGCGAGATCTGCAAACGGGTTTTGCGGGAAGAAAGAGATAACCATATCCGCCAGTGATAAGTCTTCGACTGAGCCCAAGCGTTGCTCCAGAGCAGCACCGCGTGCCATCTCACGCGCCCCTTGTACGATATCTTGCGCAGACAAACCAAAAAGGTTGCTCACGAATACACCAATGAGCGCAGAGGCGGCGGTCGTGGCAAGCAAGATGCCGATGTTCAGGCTAGAGATTTTGCCCAGCGAGCCAGAGTCTTTCACTTTTAAAATCGCGCCGATAATTGACACGGTGATCAGCGGCATGATGATCATTTTAAGCAGGCTGACGTAGCCGGACCCGACGATATTGATGTAGCCAATGGTTTCGCGTGTGATTGCACCGTCGGCACCGTATAGCGCTTGTAGGGCAGCACCAAATGCGACCCCTAAGCCGAGGCCTGTAAACACACGTGTGGATAAGGATTTTTGTTGCTTGTGCAATTTGACAAGCACCGCCAGCAACAGCGCAAAAGCGATCAGATTTAAAAGGATAACTGTCATAGTCGGCGTTCCAATCTAGAGAATTATAATAATTTGAGCGTGAGATCCCGCGGATGTCGCTAATGGATCGATATTGCCTCGCATCTTATGCCGACTGGTGCACATAATGAAGACATATGTCACAGTGCAATTAGATAAAAAAAGCACTTGTTAAAACTAAATCGAATATGGCGCAACGATTGCGCGACTATTGATGGTATAGTGTCCAATAGAAAGCATGCATTAGGTCAACCTATTTTAAAACGGGTGTTCGTTCTATTAATACGACAAGGCTTCCGGTAAGGTGGCGACGTGTGTTAATCCCCAGACGCCGTGATGATTGGTGTAGCAAACATTAGGAGTGGTGTGTTATTGACGTAAAGGATCGCAAATGAGCAGAAAAGTCTATTTTTCAACGCCGGGTCGTTTTAGCGCTAGACGTGCGCTCGTGGGAGCGGTGAGCCGTTGTCATCATCGCTTGGCGCCTCGTCATGCTAAAAAAGTGGCACGAAAGCTCTTTCTCACTCCAACCCGCAGTCCAATGGCAAACCCAGAACCGGAAGGCTTGGTGCGTGCGCAAGTACAAAGCCAAGAAGGGGTGTTGCAAATGTATAGCCTTGGCGCTGGGCCAACTTGGTTGCTCACGCATGGCTGGTCGGGGTCTGCCAGCCAGTTCTTTCCACTCATGGCGCATATCGCGTCACTGGGCTTTCGTGCGGTGGCATTTGACCATCCTGCTCATGGTCAAAGCGGTGGAGAGGAGAGCCATATTCCCGGCTTTGTGCAGGCGATCAATGATGTATTAGATCAAGTTGATAATGTCTCTGGGATCATTGCGCATAGTATGGGCGCTGCCGCGGTACTCGAGAGTCAGCATCCGCAGATGGATGATTTACCGCTCTTTTTGGTCGCACCTGTGCTGAATTATCGCGAGAATTTATATGCCACAGTCCGAAAATCGGGGTATTCACTGAAGCTGTTTGATGAAATTGTCCGAGAAGTGGGTGATCAACATGGTTATCCGATCGAGACTATTGAGCCGCTCGAAAAATTGTCGCGTCGCCGTCATCCGGTGGTGATTGCCCACGATAAAAATGATCGTTTTGCTTCCTTTACCGTCACCGAAAAAGCCACTGACTACCCACATGTGACTGTGCTAGCTACCGAAGGGTTAGGGCATGGGCGTATTCTTACCAGTGACGTCGCCTTGCAGGCATTTACCGACTTGGCGGCAAAGATGAATCCAGCGGTACAAAGCGTAGAAGCACAAACTGAGAATAAAAAGGCATCAGCCTAAACCGATGCCTTTAGTGCCTTTAGAAGATGCGATGTTATTCACCCGCGATGGATAAGCGGGCGAAGCGGATGCGTGGCGCAAAGAAGGCGCCATCATAGTTGGGTAACACGGTATTGCCGATCGCCTCTATCTCATTGAGCATGGTATAGAAGTTACCCGCCACCGTTATCCCGCGAACCGGACGAACGCGTTTGCCATCTCGGCAAACAAACCCACTTGCACCGAAAGAGAAGTCGCCACTGATGGCATTCGCGCCTGAATGCACCCCTTGCAGTGACACCAACTCAAGGTATTCACCGGCATGTACGTCTGCATCACTGTGTTTACCTGCGGCAATCACATCATGACGAGAGGTGACATCCAAACCGCCTTTGGGGCTGCGGCCCGCGTTCGCCGTATGGGGAACACCAAAATGCTGTGCTGTGGCGCTGTTGTGTAAAAAGCCGACTAAGACGCCGTTTTCAATCAAAGGCGTGTCGGCGGTGGCAAAGCCTTCGCTATCAAACGCTTTAATACGCATCCCGCCATCAAGTCTTGCCACATCGGTGATGGTGAGCGCCGTATCTGCAACGGGCTTGCCGACTTTTTCACGCCACGGATTAGTCCCGCGCTTGGCCGCATCGCCGGAGAAGCAGCTGCCAAAGGCGCCCAGCAATTCGCTGAGACAATCATGCTCAAAAATCACCGGATACGAACCGGTTTTCACTGGGCCACCCTCGAGCAAGGCGTCAGCGGTTTGGTAGGCCAGTTGAGTTGCATGGGCGCGATCAAGATCAGCAAAGCGGCGTGACACTGACGCGCCGAGATGCATCGCTTGCTTACCGTCGTGATTGAGCAGTGCTGCGGTGTAGCAACTAAAGCTACGTTCGCTGTGATAGCAGCGTGTGCCTAAGGTATTGGCAAGCAACTGATATTGGGTTTGCTCACTGTAACCATTATAGGGCGCACCCGTTGCGCGGGGTTGGCTGACCACCTCTTGCTCAAGGGCCAGCGCCAACGCAATCTTGTCTTCAATCGGCGTGTTATCTGCTTGCAGTAAGCTAGGATCCTGCTGATCAATTTGCTGCCCTTCAGCGCGAATTTGCTGATCCGGATCGGCCTTGGTAAAGCTTGCGTTGGTGAGTGCGGCGTTCACCATGCTGGCAAGGCTGTCGCTATCTAGCGATTCTGAATAGCTGGTGGCGACTTGATCCCCTTTGATCACTCGCACACCAATCACTTGACCGGCGGTGACTTTGTGCTCGGAGAGATCGCCTTGGTCGGCTTTGAGTGACAAGCTTTCGCTGGCGTTGGCAATCACGTCTGCTTGCGCACCTTGCTGTTTCACCAAGCTGAGGACCTGATCGACGGCATCGCTTAGGGTTGCTTTAATGGTTTGCTCACTCATGCGTTACCGCCTCCTACTAGGATGTTATCGACTTTCAATGCAGGTTGGCCCACGGTGGTGGGGACTGAGCCGCTCACCGAGCCACACATACCGGCGGCAAGGGCAAGATCTTTGCCGACCATGCTGATTTCTTTAAGCACCTTAGGCCCCGTACTGATTAAGGTGGCAGACTTGAGTGGCACGGTGATCTTACCGTCTTCGACCAAGTAAGCTTCTTGGACCGCAAAGTTAAATTCGCCGGTGCCGGGCTGTACTGAGCCGCCCCCCATCTTCTTGGCGTAGATGCCACGCTCCATGGAGCCAATCATGGCGTCTAAGCTGTCGTTGCCGGGCTCAATAAAGGTGTTTCGCATCCGCGAGGTCGGTGCGAATTTATAAGACTCACGTCGGCCAGAGCCGGTGCGCGCATAACCGGTTTTCAGGCTGCCCATGTGATCGACCATAAAGGAGGTGAGCTTACCGTCTTTGATCAACTGGGTATGCTGGGTTTCCATGCCTTCATCATCGATATTGATTGAGCCCCACGCATTCGCCAAGGTGCCATCGTCCACCGCGCTCACCACAGGGCTTGCAATCATTTCGCCCATTTGGTCATGGAAGACGGAAGCTTGCTTAGCAACCGAGGTGGTTTCTAACAAATGGCCACAGGCTTCATGGAAAATCACCCCACCAAAGCCGTTGCCAATCACCACCGGCATTTCGCCCGATGGGCAAGCTTGGGCTCCGAGTTTAACCAGCGCTTGTCGTGCGACACGTTCGCCAAGCTCAACCGGATCGATATCCTGATGGAATTCCCAGCCTGTGAGCGCGCCAGGGGCATCAAAGCCCGTTGACTGCTCCTCACCGTTAGTGGCGACCGCTGTGGCGGCAATACGGGTGTAGTGGCGGGTATCTGTGACATGCAGGCCGTGAGAGTTAAAAATCTCGACCTGTTGCTCGCGTTGGCCGACACGACCAATAATTTGTGCGATCTTATCGCTTTCGGCACGAATACGCGCATCCACTTGGCGTAAGAACGCCACCTTATCCGCCACATGTTGATCTGCCGATAACGGCTCAGACACCGGATGTTTGTCATTTAAATGGGACAAATTAAGTGGACCAGCGGTGGCGATTTGATCGCGCTTATCACGCGCGCACAGCAAGCTGGTGACTTTTTTCAATTGTTCTTCATCGCGGCTGTTGGTGTAGCCATAAAGCACTTTGTGGCCGAAAAACAACCGGATACCAATACCAAAATCAATCCCTGAGCTCACTTTATCCACCTCACCAGACAACAGCTCTACGTTGCCTGAGTGATGGCGTTCGACAAAGAGTTCGGCGAAATCCGCGCCTAAAAACAGGGCATGGTCAATCACCGACTTTGCCGTTGATGGATTCAGCATACTTCCTCCTAAGAAGTGTGTTAGCGAACCTTTCATTCTACCAAGCTTTTATTGGTAATGATCACCACTTGCAGTGAGTGCATGATATTTCATCACTTTTTGTGTCATTCATTGAGCTGAGAACGGACACTTTCAATGCGCGTGACCAAAAGGCGACGAGTATGGCGCAATCCGTTACACTACGCCGATACAAGTAACGAGCGGATAGAATCATGAGTCAGATCGCAGCCAACATTATCACTGGGTTTCTTGGCGTGGGGAAAACCACGGCGATTCGTCATTTATTAGCGAATAAACCCGAACATGAGCGTTGGGCTATCTTGGTGAACGAGTTTGGCGAGGTAGGTGTCGATGGCGCTATCCTCTCTGAACAAGGTGCGTTGGTAAAGGAAGTGCCGGGCGGATGCATGTGTTGTGTGGCCGGCCTACCCATGACGGTGGGGCTAAATACCTTGCTTGCCGAGAAGCCGGATCGGATTTTGATTGAGCCGACCGGGCTCGGTCATCCTAAAGACATTATCGGTAAGCTGACTCAGCCGCCTTTCGATGCCACCTTGTCGCTGGGCGCGACCATTACTTTGGTGGATCCGCGTTGTATTGATGATGTGCGCTATCGTGAAAATCAAAACTTTCATGATCAAATCGCGCTTGCGGATGTGGTAGTGGCCAATAAGCTTGACCAGTGTAGCGAGGCGCAAATCGCCACCTTTTATGATTATGTCACCGCGTTTGATGGCGAGAAAAGCTTGGTAACCGGTGTTGAACAAGGGGCGCTCGATACCGCGTGGCTTGCGTTACCGCGTCACGCTCGTCAAGCGCACTATCATCACCATCACAACGATGCTGAGCCGATGACCACACTCGCTCTGGGCCCGGACGATACCTTTACCCGCAAAGAAAACCAAGGGCAGGGCTATGTCAGCTGCGGTTGGTTGTTTGCCGCGCACTGTTGTTTTCCGTTTGATGCCTTGTACGGTCTATTGAGCAACATCAACGCTCAACGGATTAAAGCGGTGGTCAATACAGACGAGGGTTTTTACGCGTTTAACGTCGCTAATCAGGTGGTTACCGTGACGCCTATGTCGATTGAACAGGCCGAGTCGCGCATCGAAGTGATCGATACCGACGCCTTGCCTTGGGATGAGCTAGAGTCGATCCTGCTTTCTTTCCTTACCCCGTCTAACTAACTGGCATACACAGATCTTGCCAGCGGCGCGTTCTTATCCGATAAAAAACCGGCCCAAGTGGCCGGTTTGTCGTGTGTCGCTTGTTCGTCGCGGCTAGCTGGCGTATTTGGCGGTGAGCACCTGCCAGCTACGTTTTTGTTGCTGAAAACGCACCTTTAAATCTTGGTATTGCTGGGTTAGCTCGGCGTTTTCAACTTTTTCGCGCAGCTTGTCACGCTCGAGCGCTAACAGCTGTTTTTTCAGCGTATAGTAGTCCGCCATTTTGGCGACCAAGGCATCATACTCTTGTTGCAGGATTTGCAGACGATGCGAAGCGTGTGGCTTGTCACTAAGCTGTTGTGTGACGCGCTGCAATTGCATGGTCGCACGCGCCTTTTCAATCTTCTCTTCGGGGGTCACGCGCAGTTTTTCCGCCAGACCCAACCAAGATGCGGTTTTGATCAGCCATTTAGTGGGATCAAACTGCCACCAGCGAATGCCGTTGCGGTAGTCGTTCTCAAAAATATGGTGGAAGTTGTGGTAGCCCTCGCCAAAGGTCATCAAGGCAAGCACGCCATTATCCCGCGCGGTGTTTTTATCGGTATAAGGCTGGCTGCCCCACACATGCGCCAACGAGTTAATGAAAAAGGTGGTGTGGTGGCTTAGCACCAATCGAGTAAAGCCGACCAGTAAGATAGCGCCCCAAAGGTCGCCATGGAGCAAACCAAACGCGATAGGGAAGCCAAAGTTGGTGGCCAGTGTCAGCGCAAGGTAGTGCTTGTGTTGCCACATCACGATCTTATCTTTTTGCAGATCGCGGCAGTTGCTGTAATCGCCATAGCGGTTGGGATGGTATTCGCGCAGCATCCAACCAAGGTGTGAGAACCAAAAGCCGCGCTTGGCCGAGTACGGGTCAACATCGTTGTCATCGACATGGCGATGGTGAATGCGGTGATCTGACGACCAATGAAGCGCGCTGTTTTGCAGCGCAAATGCCCCACCAATGGCGAAGATAAAGCGCAAAGCCGGATGGGCTTGATAGGTTTTGTGGGCCCACAACCGGTGATAACCGGCGGTGATCGACAGGCCACAAAAGCTGAATGCGACAATCAGCGCGGTGATCTGCATCCAATCAAAACCATGATGCCATGCCCACAATGGCGTACCAATTGCGGCAATCAAAAAAGTGAGGGTAAACACGCTAATGTTTAACCAGATTAAGCGTGGTTTCTGAGGGGGAGAGGTTGAAGCCTTGGTATCCATAACTCGTTATCTTTATTTAAGCGTACACTTGTACGCTAGAATAGATGCGTGCTACAGCTTGGTCAAGCATTCCCCGCATTGAGTCGTCACAAAATTGTTTCTGTTTTTGTCCTTCGTCCGTTACTTGTTGAGATAGCTATACTTAGCTTTCACGAGACGATGTGACGAGTACGATGTTAGCGATAGTCACGGTGAAGAGTTGCCGTTTTCTGCCGATAACGGTGATAAAAACTGGATTGATTTTTCGATTAAAAATAGGCGGATAAGCATGATGTCCTATCCGGCTATTCCGCACTTTGTGAAAACCATGGGTCACCGGGTGGTGAGCTACATTCTCAATGTCACAGAGGCGGAAGGCCGACTGATCTTGATGCAAAAATTGGGGCTAAGCCGCACACAGCGCGACACACTCAACCAATATGTCGAGCTGTGTCGACAGCTACGTGTGTCTGCGGTGGAGCAGGGGGAGAGCGAGCAATCTTTCTTCTATCGTCTGCCCCATGTGATGCAAAATGGTCGTCATATTTTCAATGTGTGGCGCGCACAACAAGGTGGAGAGTTGGCAACGCGTGTTAATAGCGTTGATCCGCTTATCAGTGCCTTTTGTCAGCTTGCCGGTGAGCTCTATCCACTCTTTTTGATCAAAGCGGGCCATCGTCCTCATCTTTTCTATCGTGGGGCAGGTTACTTAACGGCTGCTATCGAACAGTTTCCAATCAGTAAGATTGTGCAAAAGCGTATTTTGGCCGATCCGTCCCTAGAGCGCTTGTTTGACGCCATAGGTAATGATCCTCAGCAAACGTTCGGTGACTACAAAGATGCAACCGGGCATCGTGGTGTAGTGAGTTTGGCGAGCTTGCCGGTATCGATTTTAATCAACAGTTATGACTTGATGCGGATCCGCGGGATCGTCTCTGCGGATCGCTTTGTCAGCACTGTACAAGAAATGTTGGATATCGCCCGCAGTCTTGCCGATGGCGAAGTGGCACATATTCCGATGTTTGTTGGATTTCGTAATGCGGCACTCACCAACTTAGCGGAATTGGATACTAAATGGGGAAGCATTCGCCGTTATACGCCAAGCATTGCTGAATACGTACTTCAAGCGCCGGGTTTAATGGCCAAACGACGCAATAACGGTTTTATGTTGGAGTCGGGCTATGCGTTTGCGATCAACTTTGGTGACTTCCTCGAAGATGACGATTGGCCAGATGAAGTGATGGATGCGAATACCGATCAGCAAACCACGGAGCTCAACATCACTTTGTGTATGGCGCTTTGCTACCTCACAGAATATAAACCCTTTGTCGCGCCCGAGTGGGTCTGGCGCATTGATCCTTTTTCGCTGGATAACCGTCGGCAAGATTTTGGTTCAGTGGCCGAAACCAGCGATCCCATCGCGATAGGTGAACTCGATTTGGTGGACATCGAGCGTTGGAGCATGTTGGTCGATGATACGGATTCGAGCGGCATTCGTTTAGCCATGTCCCGCTTATATGCCGCGGCAAAACGTCCCAACACGCAAGGGGCGCTGGTGGATGCGATTATTGCGTTGCGAAATATTTTTGCTGCCAGTGATGACATGGAGCGCATTGAACCTGCTGCGCGTCATCTTGTGAATGCGCCGTTAGATATTTCTATGATTAGTGCACTCACAGAGGATTGGCAGGCGTTGCTGACGGGCGAGTTTTTTGAAGACCCAGAAACGATCAGCGAAAAGGTGAACGATTGTGTTCAGCTTTGCTTGGTCTGCCTGCATCATTTGTACTTACAACACCCTCATTTGATCAGTCGCGCGGATCGTCTTCAAGCACTCTGTGACTTAGCTGAAACTCAAACCAGTGACCGATAAAGACAGTATTTTGACAGGTTTGCCCTCATCCCTTTTCATCTTGGTTTATGCTTACTGTGTTGACCCAGCCACACTCTCAGTTAAGAAGTCGACAAGGAGAGGCTTTTGACCACACAAATTCTGATCACTGATGATTCCGCACTGGCGCGTAAGCAGCTCGCGCGAACCTTACCCAAAGATTTAGATGCTGAGGTGCACTTTGCCGAGAATGGCAAGGTGGCTTTAGATGTTTTAAACAGTCAGTCGATCGATATTATGTTCCTTGATTTAACCATGCCGGAATTGGATGGTTATCAAACCCTTGAAGCAATGCAATCTGCCGGGATGACAGTCCCCGTCGTGGTGGTGTCTGGGGATATTCAACCGCTCGCTCAGCAGCAAGTGCTTGAACGGGGCGCGAAAGACTTTGTTAAAAAGCCCATTAGCCGCGAGCGCGTTGAGGCATTGATTAAAGCCTATCTGCCCACCGCAACCGCCTCGGAAACGGAGCGCTCCCATGCACCGAAGGAGAAGCTGAGCCGGCGTGATATTTATATGGAAGTGGTCAACATTGCTATGGGGCAGGCGGCAGATAAACTCGCGCGTCATTGTGGCGTGTTTGTTCACATGCCCCTGCCGCAGGTTAATGTGTTTGAGGTGACTGAATTGACCATGACCATTCGCCACTTGGCACAGTCAGACACCATGAACGGCGTTTGCCAAGGTTTTAGTGGCGAAGGGATTGCTGGTGAAGCTTTAATGCTGATCAGCGATTCCAGTATCAGTGACATGATCGACTTGCTGGATTATCCCGATGATGGCTCGCTCGATAATGAACTCGAGCTGTTGGTCGATATTAGCAATATCTTGATTAGTGCCTTTTTGCGAGGGCTCGGTGAGCAAGCTGCGCTCGAGTTTTCGCAAAGCTATCCGGCATTAATGGGACAACATGTAGAGGCAGATCATTTGATAGCTGCGATGAAAGGCTCTTGGAAACGCACGGTGACCATTGAAGTGAGCTACCAGATCGATGGCACTGAGATTAAGTGCGATCTATTGCTGTTATTACTGGATGAATCGCTACCTTTGTTGGATGCGAAGCTGGCTTATCTGATGGACGAGGAGTAAGGCGATGACAGAAGATTTTGATCAATTCCATTGGATGCTCGATATGGTGCAACACATCGATATGGGACTGATTGTGTTAGACAAAGATTTCCAAATTCAGATGTGGAACGGCTTTATGGTTCACCACAGCGGCAAACACGCTAAGGATGTGCAAAATCGCACCTTATTCGAGGTGTTTCCGGAAATCAACGAGCCTTGGTTTCGCGCCAAATCACAGCCGGTGTTTGAGTTACGCTGCCGCAGCTTTATTGTCTGGCAGCAGCGCCCTTACTTGTTTCGTTGCCGTCACGTGCGTCCGATTACCGGTCAGCTTCCCTTTATGTATCAAAACGTCACTATGCACCCCATGGCCAATACACGCGGTGAGGTGAATCATATGTTTATTTCTATTCAAGATGTGACCAATGAAGCGTTAGCAAGTCAAACGCCCCGAGCTACCGCACCGACTCGAACTGCATCGTCATAACCTCGCTTAGTTTTGATCGTCACGGGGTGACGATGATAGGTGTTCCGGCTCGCAAAAAGCGTAGGTGCCACCAGATAGCGACTTTTTGGCGTAATACATCGCAGCGTCAGAGCAATTGAGCAGTTGTTCGACAGACTCCCCATGTTCAGGATAGCAAGCAATGCCAATACTGGCAGAGAGTCGTGCCTGTTGCCCGTCCCCTACGTCAAAGGGTTTATCTAGGCTGGCAATAATTTTGGTTGCCACGCGCGCTGCATCGTCTGGCTGACTGGTGTACTCGAGAATGACCGCAAATTCATCCCCACCGAGCCGTGCTAGTGTGTCGGAATTACGGATACTATGTCCCATTCGTTTGGTGGTTTCAATGAGCACACAGTCTCCCGCATCATGGCCGTAGGTATCATTTATTTTCTTAAAGCCATCAAGATCGATAAACAAAAGCGCAAAGTGAGCGCTTTGCTGACGAGCTTGAGCCATGACGACATCGGCGCGTTGTTTAAACGCAACACGGTTCAAGGCACCGGTTAAAGTGTCGGTATGCGCCATATGCTCGAACTGAAGATATAGACGTTTGGTCTCATTGATGTCTTGATGGGTGCCGGCCATCCGCAGCGGCTGGCGGTTTCGGTCCCACTCCATAATCTTGCCCTTCGCCAATACCCATACCCAAAACCCGTCCTTATGTAGCATGCGGAATTCACACTCATAAAAGGGATCATGGTCACTGAACGCTGCTTCTATCTCTTTCGATGCGCGGCTGAAATCGTCGCTATGACAGAGCTTTTTCCAAGTTTCAAAAGAAGCTGGGGTCAGCTCCTCTTTCTGGTAACCCAAGATTTCGGCCCAACGCTCATTGATGACCAGCTCCCCAGAGGGAATATGCCATTCCCACGTGCCCACATGGGTGCCGCGAATAATTTCATCGAGGCGACGTCGTTCGAGCTTAAGCTCGTATTCCGTCCGTCTGGATTTGCTCAGCACCAACCACATGACAGCAAGTCCAGCCCCTAGTAAAAAAATGATCAGCGAGGTAATGACGAGTTGATGGTCTTTTTGCTTTTCGATTTGCTCGGTTTGTGTTGCGACCATCTTTTCAAGTCGGTTCTGATAATGCCAGAGGGACTCTTGCGTGGCGCGGAAATCGCTAATATCGGCGATAATTGAGAAGAGTAATCTTGCCCCCTGATAGTCGATAGGCACCGACGAGACTTCTACGGTTCGGGAGGAGCCGTCCGCCGTACGATGGCGAAAAACAAAATAGTTTCGGTTTTCCAGTTTGGCGAGTTTGCGCTCTTCAGCAATAGCTTCTGGTGATAAATCATTGATATCACCAATGTTCATCTGCGTTAGTTTATCAATTGAATAGCCATAAAACCGACTGGCGGCAGGGTTAGCAGCTACAATCTCACCACTTTCTGGCACGATCAACATCATTACCAGCGTATTCTTTTCAAACATCTGATCAAATGGGTCGACTTGACTCTGTGGCGTGGCAAAGGCTATCGGCACAAGCAAGACGCTTAACAGAAACATCAACAACTGCTTCATCACAAGTGGTGCTCACAGCGCGTGGTCTAAATTTTAAGCGTAACATATAGGTTAATTTGTTGTGTGACAAATGTAACCTAATGCCGCTGAAACCCTTTGCATCACCGTGATTTGAAGCAGAGTGTGACACTCTTCAATATGTTAAGAAAATATTTTTATTGATAATGCTAACTGGGCTTTTCACAGTGCGGTTTTAAACGATGAGGCACTTTAGGAAGCGCCTTCACGCCTTTTTCTAGCGCTTGAATACGAGTGTCAGGCGATGGGTGGGTCGAGAGTAACTCTGGTGGCGCACCCTCTGAGGCTTCGGCCATGTTTTGCCATAAGGCGACACTCGCACTCGGGTCAAAGCCAGCTTGATGCATGAGCTGTAAGCCAATTTTGTCAGATTCAGACTCCTGCGCACGATTGTAGGGCAGTAAAATCCCTACTTGCACGCCAAGCCCTAAACCGGCCATAGCCATCGCAGCGTATGGGCTGTCAGACATTGACATACCTGTGATGGTGAGTCCCAGCGTGGCGAGTTGAGAGCGAGATAGGCGCTCGTTGCTGTGGTCAGCCAGTACATGTCCGATTTCATGTCCAATCACTGCCGCGAGTTGATCCGGGGTATCTGCCACATTGAGTAAACCCGTATAAACGCCCACTTTGCCCCCCGGTAGTGCAAAGGCATTGACTTGCTCGCTATCAAATACGACTACTTCCCATTCGGAGAAATCTGCCTGTGGGGGCACGACGGCCAAAATAGCATCGGTGACACATTGTACATAGGCATTGATGGCTTGGTCGGAACTAATCGGCTGAGATTGTTTCATCTCTTCGAAAGAGCGTTGACCAAGGTTGGCCATTTGGTCGCCGGAAAACAGTAATAGTTGATTGCGCCCGGTGGGAGAGTGTGCGCATGCTGAGAGCAATATCGTGAGGCTTGCTGACAAAAACACGGTTTTTGCGATGCGTAGCATGGGGGCTCCCTTTATGGTTATACTCGTTGATGATGACAAGCTGCTGAAAAAACTAACGTATAGTAATCAACTAGACGCCGTTTTCAATATCGGGCTTTCATGACATGTAGCTTGATCTCCACCCAACAGTATGACAAACATCCACAGCGACGATGAAAAATAGAGGCAAAGTGTGAGCATTTGGAAAAAAGCGATGTCATTAGAGGCTTTGAACGCTTCTTCGAGCAATACCCTGGTTGCTCACTTGGGCATAGAGTATACGGCATTTGATGAATCGAGCCTCACTGGGACCATGCCTGTGGCTCCCCATACCCATCAACCTTTAGGCATGTTGCATGGTGGCGCGTCTGTGGTGCTCGCAGAAACGCTGGGGTCGTTGGCGGCAAACATGTGTGTGCCCGAAGGTAAGTATTGTGTTGGGTTAGATATCAATGCCAATCACTTGCGTGCGATGCGAGAAGGGATAGTGACTGGCGTGGCAAGTCCTGTACATCTTGGGGCAACCACCCAGGTGTGGAATATCACTATTCACGATGAGCGAGGTCGAGACGTGTGTGTAAGCCGACTTACGATGGCGGTGCTCACCGATAAGCGCGCCGATAAATCGTTGGAGGATTGAGGGAGATGGTGGTTGATATCGAACACGGTAAGCTAATCGTTACCGCGCATGAAGTGGTGATCAAATTGCCCGCAATGAAATTGAGTATGCAGGTTCAATCTGATTCGTTACAGATGATTGCGGATGCCAATGTGTTGGTGGCTGATGCTGGCGATGTTCGTTGGTCACTGCCGTTAAGTGCCCAACATATTGCGTTGATCTCAGATATTACCGGTATTCAACCGCAATAACCTGACTGAAATGAACGGCATCTTCCTCTGGAGGTCGTGAGAAAGGCACACTGTGCAAGCGTTAATCATCACTTGCACAGTGTCGCGGATTGGACGCGTGGTTAACTGTGCGACGCGCTGACCTCGTAGCTGGTAAACTTGCGCACATTGATCACGCCTGTATCAAAGATCAGATACTGACCTTTGATCCCTTGTAACACACCACTGACTTCAGGGTGTTTATCAAAGTTATGCGAACTGATCTTGGTAGGGTGCTTAGTGACAGGGTAACTAAAGCTCAATGCATCCAGCTCGGCGGGCTGAACCGCATCGCTACCAAACTGCAGACGAATATCCGCGAGCTCCGATTCAATCGCTTGAGTAAGTCGCGCCGCTTCGGCGTGGAGATCGAGCTGACCATTGTCGCCCTTTAAGATCGCGCGCCAATTGGTTTTATCCGCGACATGTTGTGCAATGGCGACTTCAACCAGCCCAGAAATATGGCGTGTTTTTACCCGAAACAGCGGAAGAGCCTGTGTGGCGCCTTGATCGTGCCAGCGGGTTGGCATTTGGTTAGCGCGAGTAATCCCGACTTTTAACCCAGACGTGTTGGCCAGATAGACGATGTGGTCTGTCATGCAGAACTGCTCTCCCCATTCTGGCTCGCGACACGTCCCTTGTGCATAGTGGCAGGTTTCAGGTTTCATAATACACATGTCGCAGCGGGCGAGCTTTTTCATGCACGGATAACAATGGCCTTGCGAGTAACTCTTTTTTGTTTTTCGTCCACACGCATCGCAAAAGATATTGCCAGTGTGGGTCAGGGTAAGGGTTTGTCCGAGGAGAGGGTTGAGATGCAGCTCTTCGTCACCGACACGCAGAAAGTACTGTACCTCTGCGCCGGCTTCTGTGCGCATCTTATCTAAGGTTCCAATCACGACATTGCTCATTCTAGTTTTATTAAGAGCGGCAAGTGTAGCAAATGGCGTGCACGGACGTCAGGTGGGAAAACACAGGCCAGCAGCGACTCGCCTGTGTTTGGCTAATCGTTAGCCGAGGCGGTCTTCAACCATTTGTTGGTTGTCGGTGGCATGTTCACGGTACAGGCTCACCGAGACGACTAACACTTCTTCTTGTGTGTCTTCGTTAATTTGTTCAATCACGAAATAGTCTGCGTCTTGATCTTGAACGCCACGCTCTGCTAAACGCAGCACATCTTCTTGAATGTTTCCTTGGATCTCGATATTGGCGGTCTTCTCAAAATCCCCAAAATCGAGGGTGGATTTGGCAATCAATTCCGGCGCAGCAAATGCATTGAAAGAAAGTAGTGAAGCAAAAAGCATGGACATCGAGAGGATTTTTTTCATGACGCATCGTTAAGTCGGTGGATTTGCTGACAACCTAGCAAAATGGCGGCGGGAACGTTGTCAGCACTGCGTTAAAACTGAAAAATTCGTTATTTACTGGTGACGAATGACGCAATGATATCCGTTAGCGGGATGCGTCTTCTACATCATCGCTAAATATGTCGTCTTCCTCGAAGCCGGTCGCATTGCCAAGATAGTCGGCAAGCAGATCGTCATCGGTTGGGATCACGTGCTGTTGTAATGTATCCATGATGGTTCTCCTTGTGCTGCGCCTGTTTTCAAGGCTAAGCGGTTTCCCCTTTTAGTTTGCACATGGCAGTTAGCTGACTCAGGATGCCAGATGACAGTCAGGACCTTTTTGCCAACTGCCCACATTAAACGATTTAGATGGTTGATTGCCATCAGTGTATTCAGTCTATGGCGGCTCGATGTCAGTATTGTGACAAGTTAACCAAAGCGACTATGCGCTTTGAGTTAGCGTTGCGAAGCTGCTGGCTGAGTGAATTGAGCCACGACGGGACAATGGTCACTTAAGCGGTAACGCATCACGGTATGATAATCAAAGTGATGCTGGTAGCTATATTGCCACTGCTTGGCTAAAGGTTCACTGACTAAGATGTGATCCACCAAGCGGTTATACATAACTTGATTCCACGATTGGGTTCGATGGTTGTACCGTCTTGCCTTACAGCGTGCTCGGACAGACTCGGTGACGTTTATTAAATGGGGCGGTGTGGGGGACTTTTCAACCAGACGAGTCTGAAAGTCTCGCCAAACGGCATCATCGCTCTCACCAATGTAGCGATTAAAATCGCCCGCGACCACGACGTGTTCGCCCGCATGATGACGATCACTCACCCAATCGGCTAACACGCGCATCTGCTTGTTAAGTTTATCGCAGCTTCGGGTGCCTTGTGATTGATGAAAACAACCTGATTTCAGATGGACAGAGAGCATATGAAACGGCGCTTGGTCAGGGGGCGTAATAATCACGTAGGTGGCGTAGCGTAGCGCTGGGACACCAAAAAAGCTGGGTAACGCGATCGCGCGAAGATCTTTTGGATCCGAAACGGTCCATCCATTGCGTACCGCAATGCCAGTCAGTTGTTGACTATTGGGTTTATCGCGCAGCGCGGGGTAGCGGTCAGAAAAGTAATAAGTGTATTGATCGCTGGGTACAACCCGTGCGAGTGCCGCCGGACTATCGACTTCTTGAAACGCGAGCACGTCCGGCGAGAGCTGTTCAAAAACCGAGGCGAGTTGATGATAGTCTTCGTCACCACGATCTCCAGCGCGTTGATCGCCTTTTAGGGTTAACCATTCAAAGTTCCATGTTGCTATCGTCAGCGCAAAGCTCGGGCACGTTACCGCCCAAAGCAACACTACGATTCCAAACCGCAGGATCACAGTGGCGTAAACCTCAATGATGACTTCATAACTGTGATCTTACTTGAAGCCTGTAAGTCACATTTGATCGAACCCACAAAATGCGGACAAGGTTTGATTTTAACTAACAAAAGTCACAACAATTCATCACAACATTGATGACCTTGTACGCGTTTATTCCTCCGAATTTCTCTATTCGAAACTTCGATGATCTGTATCAACACAATGGCGACCCCACTTGCTATTAAATGCCACATCTTGTGTTGTTTGCTAGGTTTAAATCCAATATATGGTGATGGAGGGCATATGCCAGCGGTAATAAAGCGCGACGGAACACGCGTCTCATTTGATGCTGACCGGATTGTTCAAGCGGTAACTTGTGCGCGAGAATCGGCACAGCGTGCGCAGGGGACGCGTTCGTGTTCGTTATCGGATCAGGCGATTCGATCATTGGCCGATAAGATCGCAACCCAGTTCGCTGGCGAGAAAGAAGTGGATATCGACCACATTCAATATGCCGTGGAAGATGCGCTGATGTCTGGGCCGCATAAAGCGGTTGCACGTGCCTACATTGAGTATCGTCACGATCGCGATATTGCCCGTGAACGCCGTGGCCGATTGAATCACGAAGTGCAAGGCTTGGTGGGACAAACGAACACCGAGCTGTTGCACGAAAATGCCAACAAAGATAGCAAAGTGATCCCAACTCAGCGGGATCTGCTGGCTGGTATTGTCGCCAAGCACTATGCCAAACAACATATGCTACCCAGTGCGGTGGTACGTGCGCATGAATCGGGAGAAATCCATTATCACGATCTCGATTATGCGCCTTTCTTCCCGATGTTTAACTGTATGTTGATTGACTTGGCGGGCATGTTGCAAAAAGGCTTTAAGATGGGTAATGCGGAAATTGCGCCGCCAAAGTCCATCTCGACTGCAACCGCGGTAACGGCACAAATCATCGCGCAGGTGGCCAGTCATATTTATGGTGGTACCACGATCAATCGTATCGATGAAGTGTTGGCACCCTATGTCGAAGCCAGCTATCACAAACACCTAAAAGTGGCGCAAACTTGGTCCATTGCCAAGGCGGATCAATACGCCATGGCACGTACCGAGAAAGAGTGCTTTGATGCGTTTCAGTCGTTGGAGTATGAAGTGAACACCTTGCATACCGCCAATGGGCAGACGCCATTTGTAACGTTTGGCTTCGGACTCGGACAAAGCTGGGCCGCCCGTGCGGTGCAACGAGCCATCCTTGCCAATCGTATTGCGGGCTTGGGCGAAAATCGCAAAACGGCGGTTTTCCCTAAACTTGTGTTTTGTATTCGCGAAGGGCTCAACCGTCATCCTTCAGATCCGAATTACGACATCAAACAGCTTGCGTTGGAGTGTGCGTCCAAACGCATGTATCCCGATATTCTCAACTATGAGCAAGTCGTTCAGGTAACCGGTTCTTTTAAAACACCCATGGGATGCCGCAGCTTTTTAAGCGCCTATCAAGAAAATGGTGAGTGGGTCCACGAGGGACGCAATAACTTGGGGGTAGTCAGTGTTAATTTACCCCGATTGGCGATTGAGGCTGAAGGCGATGAAGAGACATTCTTTGCGCGCCTAGATGCCACGCTTAATATTGCCCGCCAAGCCTTGGATACCCGTATTGCACGTTTTAAAGGGGTGAAGGCCCGTGTTGCGCCGATTTTGTACATGGAAGGGGCCTGTGGCGTACGTCTTAATGCGGATGATGACGTGAGCGAGATTTTTAAAAACGGTCGCGCATCTGTCTCCTTAGGGTATATCGGATTGCATGAGACCATCAATGCTCTATACGGCAGTGAGCCTCATCTTTACGACAGCGTGATTAAACAGAAAAAAGCCAAGGCAATAGTCGCGTATTTACATGATGCGACGGAGCGCTGGAAAGAAGAAACGGGCTACGGCTTTAGTTTGTACAGCACACCGAGTGAAAACCTGTGCAGTCGTTTTTGCCAACTCGATACCAAAGCCTTTGGAATGATTGAAGGGGTCACAGATAAAGGCTACTACACCAACAGCTTCCACTTAGACGTGGAAAAGCAGGTGACGCCCTACGATAAGATTGATTTTGAAATGGATTATCCACGCTTGGCAAACGGCGGATTTATTTGTTATGGCGAGTACCCCAACATGCAGCACAACATCGAAGCGCTCGAAAATGTTTGGGACTATAGCTACACACGTGTGCCTTACTATGGGACCAATACGCCTATTGATGAGTGTTACGAGTGTGGATTCACAGGGGAATTTGATTGCACCAGTAAAGGATTTACCTGCCCTGCATGCGGCAACCATGATCCCGCCAAAGTATCGGTCACGCGCCGTGTCTGCGGTTACTTGGGCAGTCCTGATACGCGGCCATTTAATCCGGGTAAACAACAAGAAGTGATTCGTCGCGTCAAACACATGTAGGAGAGGGGCGTGAACTACCACAAATACATTCCTATTGATGTCGTGAATGGTCCCGGCACACGGTGCACATTGTTTGTCTCGGGTTGTGAGCATCAGTGTCGTGGTTGTTACAATAAATCAACATGGTCGCTTACCAGCGGCCATCCATTCACGGATTTAATGTGTGAGAAAATCATGCGCGATCTCACGGATACGCGTATTCCAAGGCGTGGCTTATCACTGAGTGGTGGTGACCCCCTGCATCCTGCCAATCTCACCAGTGTAAAATTATTGTTACAAAAGGTGGGCAAGCATGCACCAGACAAGGATGTTTGGCTATGGAGTGGTTATACCTTGGCGGATCTCTCGCCGGAACAACAAGCAATATTGGCTTACGTTGATGTGCTGATTGATGGGAAGTTTATACAATCTCGCGCCGATCCTAACTTGGTCTGGCGAGGGAGTGACAACCAATGCGTACACTTTTTGTCCGAGCGAGCCCAGCAGTGGCAAGAGAATCAGCGCTGAGAGGTTGCCAATTTTCCCGCATGGGGTAGGGTATTACGTATCTTGAGCATCCAGGCCTAAAAGGACGTAATACTATGTTAGATCTGCTCTCGCCTGCCCAGCAGGATCCGATCCTCTCTTTGTCATTGGCATTTCGTGACGATCCTCGTGAGCACAAAATGGATTTGGGCATTGGTGTATATCGTGACAGTCACGGGCAAACACCGATTATGCAAGCGGTTAAAACCGCGCAGCAATCATTGGCGCAAAGCCAGCAAACCAAAGCCTATGTTG
The DNA here is from genome assembly GCF_001996125.1 of Salinivibrio sp. PR932. NCBI lineage: Bacteria > Pseudomonadati > Pseudomonadota > Gammaproteobacteria > Vibrionales > Vibrionaceae > Salinivibrio > Salinivibrio sp. PR932. Next base: position 31,551 of record NZ_MUFM01000027.1, read on the forward strand.
GCCTTGCTGGCAATGAAAACTTCAACCAAGCCATGGTTGATCTACTGCTGAAGGGTACGGATGCTTACCATCGCTGTGCCGCAGTACAAACCCCGGGTGCGAGCGGTGCGTTGCGGATGCTGGCTGACTTGATGCATCTCGCCAAGCCGGTGACCACGGTATGGCTTACTGACCCAAGCTATGTGAACCACAAACCTGTCATGGAAGCGGCAGGCCTAACGGTCAAGTTCTACCCGTATTTCAATCGAGACACCAAGATGGTGGATACCGATGCCATGCTGAATGCATTGTCTCAAGCCGGCGCTGACGACGTGGTGTTACTGCATGGCTGTTGCCATAACCCAACGGGAGCGGACATTAGCCTGAAAGAGTGGGAAGCCATCACTGAGTTGGCTAATCGTAATGGCTTTACCCCGTTTGTGGATATTGCGTATCAAGGATTTGGGGATGGCGTAGATGAAGATGCGCGTGGTCTACGTGTGTTAGCCGATAACGTTGAAGAGATGCTGATTGCCACCTCTTGCTCGAAAAGCTTTGGCCTCTATCGTGAGCGTACCGGTGCTGCCATTGTCGTGGGGAAATCCGCCAAGGAAGCGCAAAATGCCAAAGGGCGTATTTTGCAACTGGCGCGCAGCACCTACACCATGCCACCGGATCATGGGGCGGCGATCGTCGAAACCATTCTCACTGACGACGCCCTCACGAAGCAGTGGCGCGAAGAAATCGAAACGATGAACACGCGCATTAACCGCCTGCGTGAAGGCCTAACGGCAGCGTTACGCGCTCGAACCGGTGATGGCTACTTTGACTTTATTCAACAGCACCGCGGGATGTTCTCTGTCTTGGGATTGAGCACAGAGCAAGTCAACCAACTGCGTGATAAGCATGGCGTGTATGCGGTTGGAGATAGCCGCATCAATATTGCCGGCTTAGCGGAGCGCCATATTGATACATTGGCCGATGCGCTGGTGGACGTAACGCGCTCTTAATTTAGCGCGGGTTGTATAACGGAAGAGGGCTTTTAGCGCATATTGCTAGGCCCTCTTTTTTGTCAGTGTAAAACGCGCATGCGGACGTAGAAAAAGGTGCGCCCTTGAGGAAGACAAGGGCGCAAGCTGGTTCATGTGGATGGGGGATAATGAACTAGCTTAAATCGACATCTTTACAGCCAAAGAAGTATGTCGCGAGAAAGCCAACCACATAAGCGATAAGCAGTCCGGCAACAAAAATCAGCATGCCCGGGAAAATGCCGCTATCTGACGTCATCAACGGAATGGCTACGATACCGGAAGGGCCGAATACTGTGTTCAAGCCAACCGGCAGACCTAAGTACGACACCAGACCGATAAAAAATCCGCCGGCTGCGCCACCAATACATGCTGTCACAAAGGGCTTCACGCGAGGTAAGGTCACGCCATAAATTAGTGGTTCACCAATACCGAGCAGACCAGGAATAATTGCGCCTCTCACTTGGGTGCGCAGTAGCGCATCTTTCTTCGCTTTGAAATACAGCGCCATGGATGCACCCACTTGGCCACCACCCGCCATCGCGAGAATAGGGAACAGCGAATTAAAGCCTTGGGCCTCCATCAACGCGAAGTACACAGGGACGAATCCTTGGTGAATGCCGAATACCACAGAAATCAGGAACACGCCGGCTAAAACCGCAGCACCTAACGGGTTATCGTTTAAGTTAAGGAACAGCCAAGACATTGCTTTGAATAGCTCGCCACCGATCGGCATGATCAACAAGAAGGTCACCGCACCCATGATAAATAGGGTAATGAGCGAGGTTAAAATCATGTCGAGATCGTCTGGCATGTATTTGCGAACCTGACGTTCTACTTGCGCACCGACAATGGCTGCGATCAATACGCCAATAATATTGCCGCGAGGATCGATCGTCATGCCAAAAAACTCACTCATGCCCGAGTAGATGCCCGAGCTGGCGTCGGGGTCATAGCCCAACACAAACAAAGACGCGAGAATGGCACCATTGACGCCTGAACCACCAAACGCTTGCTGGGCGTTGTAGCCGAGTAAGATACTCAGAAACGCGAACAAGCCTTTGCCAAATACTTGCATATACGCGATCAAATCGACCACAAACGGACTCGGGGTTTGGCCCAGTACAAACATCTGCTCTAACAAGGTCGCAAAACCAAGTAGCAAGCCCGCGGCAATAAAGCCGGGGATCAGTGGCGTGAATATGGTGGCAAACTTACTCAGAAAGCGTTGAATAGCGCTGGTTTGTTTGCTTTTTAGCTGTTGTTTTTGCTCGGCCGCCAATGTAGACAGATCTGGCTGCGTCTCAGCTGACGCTTCGTCACCACTGACGGTCAAGGATTCAAGAAGTTGATTCATCATCTCTGCGGCTTGCTGTGCTTTACCGGGGCCGAGAATAATTTGAAACTGCTCATTGCTCTCGACCACCCCCATAACGCCGGGGATTTTTTTGAGAACAGACTGGTCAGCCAAGCTGTTATTGGCAAGGGATAACCGTAGTCTTGTCATACAGTTGCCACATCGACTGATATTGCTGCTCCCTCCAACGGCGGACAGCAGTTGCGCGACGGTATTGGCAGTGATTTTGGCCATGGGGGCGATCCTCTGGAGCTAAAAATAGTTAATCACGATGGAGGGCTGCACGAATAAAACCGTTGTGCTCGGTGAGGCGAGTTTTTGCTTGCTCGGCATCCAAATCGGCCAAAATCATCAAGATGGCGGTTTTGCAATGACGATCGCATGCGCAGAGGGCCTGTTCAGCCACCGCTTTTGAGGCGCCGGTTGCCTCCACCACAATATTGATTTGGCGTTGGATCAGTTTGGCGTTAGTGGCTTCAACATCAACCATCAGGTTACCAAACACTTTACCGCTGCGGATCATTGCTCCAGATGTCAACATATTGAGGACGAGCTTTTGCGCGGTACCGGCTTTCATGCGCGAAGAGCCGGTGACGACTTCAGGCCCCACGATGGGCAGAATGGCAACATCTGCCGACTCAGCCATTTGGCAATGAGGATTACAAGCAATCGATGCTGTCATGGCGCCAATGGTTTTCGCATAGGCTAATCCGCCGAGTACATAGGGTGTACGACCGCTCGCCGCAATGCCGACAACCACATCTTTATCGGTTAGGTTGAGTGAGCGTAAATCGTCTTGGCCTAGTTGCTCGTTATCTTCAGCGTTTTCCACCGCCTTTAAAATAGCTTGATGGCCACCCGCGATAAGCCCAATGACTTGATCCGGATGTGTGCCATAGGTGGGAGGACATTCGCTGGCATCCAAGATGCCCAAGCGGCCAGATGTTCCCGCACCCATGTAGATTAAGCGTCCGCCGTGTGCAAATGCATGCGTAATTGCATCCACCACTTGCGCAATTTGTGGCAAGACGGCTTTCACCGCAAGCGCCACTTTTTGGTCTTCATCGTTGATCACCTGTAGCATTTCGACCGTTGAAAGTGTGTCTATCTCTGCACTGGCCGGGTTGCGGCTTTCTGTGACCAATCCGCTTAAATCAATTGTCATGCTTTGTTCTCACATCAGCTGTTATTTGACGGCGATTCTATGGAATAAAATATTCCAATATAGTGATCAAAATCACTGTTATGGTTATTCTTTATACACGGTTATTCTGGAATAATGTCGATAATACTTGGGGTAAATGGCGCTTAATATGCAGGTGAATGATGCTTTTTCAGCAATTTAGGGATATTCGATGTAATTCCAATATTGGAATAATTTATTTATGGCGTTGAGGCGTTATGTCAATTATCAATAAAATTTTGGCTCGGCGGACACAATTATCGCAGCGCGGGTGCCTGATTGGCGATTGGGTTGTCGCGCATCCAGAGAAAGCGGCGCAGCTAACGAGCCAAGCGCTGGCTAAGCAGGTGGGGGTGAGCCAATCGAGCATTGTGAAATTCAGCCAAAAAATGGGTTACAAAGGATACAGTGAGTTCAAGTTGGCGCTGAATGAAGAGATTGGCCGTAAGCAAGTGATGCAATCGACACCGATGCACAGTGACATCTTAGCTGATGATCCGATGACGGTGATTTCCCAAAAGTTAGTCAAAGCGAAAACGGAGGCCATGTTTCAAACTACCAATGCCCTTTCTTATGAAGCCTGTCATCAAGCGGTAGCGTGGCTTAATGGAGCACGTCGGGTACAAGTGGTGGGGATTGGCAGTTCGGCGCTGACTGCGAAAGATCTGAGTTTTAAATTATTGAAACTAGGGATCACGGCGCTGTGTGAACAAGACAGTCATGTACAAATTGCCGTCGCGCGCACATTGGGGGTGGATGACGTGCAAATTGTCATTTCATTTTCGGGGGAACGAAAAGAGATTTTAGTCGCCACGGAGGCGGCTAAAGAACAAGGTGCCAAGGTGATCGCCTTATTAGGACCCGGCCGAAGTCGTATCAGACACATCGCAGACATTACGTTCGATACCATTGCCGACGAAACCAAACATCGCAGTTCGTCGATCGCGTCCCGCACGGCGCAAAATGTGATCACAGATTTACTGTTTATCAGTTTGGTGCAACAAAGAGATGAGAGCGCTCGGCAATTGATCAGTGATATTTCTTCCGATATCAAACAGATCTTATCGTGATAAGCTTAAAGGGACGTTTGATTAAAAAGGCCCGATGCTATCAGGCCTTATTGTGTGCGGATTCTCCGGCATCTTACAAGGTAGATGCGGGGTAGTGCTTAGCGTTTATTCTTTAAATAGCGCTTACGCCGTGCTTCTTTGTTCGCCGCTTTTTCTGCCTCGCGGCGTGCGGTTTCTTCTTCCACTTGCACTAATTCAGTTTCAATCATATCGGGCGCTTCTAGGGTGATACCTCCTAGCGCGCCGGCGCGGAGGTCGTGAAGCAGAATTTCTGATGCTTTATGAATATCGACCCGCCCGCCAGCACGCAAACAACCGCGTTTCGCACCAATCGCTTCCATCAACTCGATTTCAGTTTCGGGTAAATCGTCCAGCTGATAACGCTCTTGCAGACGCTCTGGATAGGCGCTGGCTAAGTATTCGACGGTGTAAAACGCCACTTCGTCGTAGTCCATTGCCGTGTCTTTAACGGCGCCGGTTGCCGCGAGGCGAAAACCGCTATGTGGATTCTCTACTTTCGGCCATAGAATTCCCGGTGTATCCGAAAGCACTACGCCATTTTGCAAGTTAATTCGTTGCTGCTGGCGCGTCACAGCGGGTTGGTTACCGGTTTTTGCAATCACCCGGCCGGCAAGGCTGTTAATGATGGTTGATTTCCCTACATTGGGGATCCCCATGATCATCGAGCGAATATTTTTGCCCATGGCCTCGCGATGAGGAGCAAGCGCGCGACACCGCTCCATGATTCGATTGACTTCACTTTGCTGCTGCGTGGTGATGGCCATAGCAGAAACGCCTTGCTCTTGCTCCAGATGTGCCATCCACATATCTGTCATGGCAGGATCGGCAAGATCGCGCTTGTTCAGTACTTTGATAACAGGCTTATCGCCACGCAGTGTGCGGATCAGCGGGTTCTCGCTACTAAAGGGAATGCGTGCGTCGAGCACTTCGATGATCACATCGATCTTAGGAACGACTTCTTCGATTTCTTTCCGCGCCTTGTGCATATGGCCCGGAAACCATTGAATCTTATTGTTAACCATTTGAAAAATTGCCTTTTATCATCCGCAGTCACTCGCGGGCAGCGTTTTATCTTTTATACGTTTTCGAGTGACAGTCATATTAACTCTTCATCCTATCACTTTTTGATCCAAAAGCAGGAGTAGAAAGCCGTTGCGGAGGCGTATCGCCGTTTTATGTATGCAAATAAATACAAAAAAGGTCAGCTGTGAAAGCTTTGCTAGACTAAATGTGTTTGTGTGGGCGGTTGTGCCAAGTGATGTAGAACAGCGCTCATTTTCTGGTTAGCCATTTTGCTAAGAGAGAAAGCGACTATGTTACGACGGAAAAAGAATAAGAATCTAACTGATACTGAAATCACGGTATTACAGCAAAAGTACAATGCGATATGGGACGGTAATGCTGTCATCGAGTTTGAACCAGATGGCACAATTATTCGGGCTAACGAGAACTTTCTTGGTGCAGTGGGTTATCGCTTGGATCAAATTCAGGGACAGCATCACCGAATGTTCTGTCCGCCTCATGTTGCCAACCACCCAGACTACGGCTTGTTGTGGCAGAAAGTTCAGCAAGGCGAGAACGTCTCCGGCATCTTTGAGCGCATTGATGCGCAGGGGAATACGTTATGGCTCGAAGCGAACTATTTTCCTGTGCGAGATGAACAAGGAAAGGTGATCAGTGCCGTCAAGATCGCGGCGGATGTGACGCAACGAAAGCAGGAAGCCGATAAAACGGGTTCAATCATGCAAGCACTCGATCGCTCACAAGGGGTGGTGGAGTACGATATTGATGGAACGATAAAAACGGCTAATCGCAATTTTCTCTCGCTAGTGGGGTATCAGGCTGACCAATTGCAGGGTAAGCCTCACAGTGTGTTGTGCGAAAGTACCTTTAACGAAGACTACCCACAGTTTTGGCCTCAGCTTGCCCAAGGACAGTTTCAATCCGGACTGTATCGCGTGCTCTCGAAAACCGGTGACATTATTTGGGTCGAAGGAAGCTATAACCCGATACGAGACGGTCAAGGAAATATCATCAATGTGATTCAGTTTGCGCGCGATGTCACTCAACGCATTGAGCGAGAGCAAGAGATCCAGTGCACCATTAAGGAAGCATCGGAAATTGCTAGCAGTACGTCTGAGCAAACGGCACAGGTCTGCCAAGAGGGGCTTAACTATTTGCAAGAAGCGCTCACGACATCAGCGTTGATTGCACAGCAGGTTGGCCAAGCCACCGTCAGCATTGAAAAGTTAAATGCGCAGTTTGCTGATATTGAAAAAATCGTCCACACCATTCGTGATATCGCAGAGCAAACCAATTTACTCTCACTGAACGCAGCGATTGAGGCTGCGCGCGCAGGTGAGCAAGGGCGGGGATTTGCTGTTGTTGCCGATGAGGTGCGCCAGCTATCGCAAAGGACCAGCTCTTCAACCAGCGAGATTGCTAATGTCGTTGAAAATAACCGTAGCTATATTGAGGCAATACGAATATCGATACAAGAAGCCCAAGGCACATCAGATACGGGGAAAGATAAAATCGAGCAGGTAGCGGCATCGATGGAAGAAATTGAGCGCGGTGCGCAGTCTGTCTCGTCGATGGCGACAGAGCTGATCCAACTGCAGCAATAAGAGGCTCAGGAGAAATACCGCAGTGCCTGGCCCTGCACATGCTTGAGCCAGACACGCTCGGCGCGATTTAGGATTGGCTGGATTGAGTGTCTGAATCAAATTGCTTGATTAAAACAGAGGTATCACAGCGGCTAAACCCGCGCTGTTGAAGTTGTGCGTAACGCTGATCAACTTGTTGGGTGAGAGGGAGATCCACGCCTAATTTGGCGGCTTCGTCTAAACAAAAGCCAAGGTCTTTGCGCATCCAGTCAATGGCAAAACCGAAATCAAACTGATCGTCTGCCATGGTAAGGGCGCGGTTGTTCATCTGCCACGAGCCTGCTGCACCGTGCTGGATGGCGCTAATCATTTTGTCGATATCTAAATTGGCCGACTGGGCAAATGCGATCGCTTCTGACAAGCCCTGCAAAACGCCCGCAATACAAATTTGATTGGCCATTTTACAGCGCTGTCCACTGCCATGGGGGCCAATGTACTGGCTTGCCTTGGCGTAAGCGCGCATGACGGGTTCAACGCGTTCAAAAACGGATGGCTCACCTCCAACCATAATGGTCAATGCGCCATTTTCCGCGCCTGCTTGTCCGCCCGACACAGGAGCATCTAGAAACTGGATGCCTTGTCGGCCACAGACGTCGGCGAGCTCTAAGGCCAGTTTGGCTGATGTCGTGGTATGATCGACCAGCACACTGCCTTTTTTCATGTTGGCAAGCACTCCGATATCGCCATACACGACGCTTCGCACATCGTCATCGTTACCGACGCACATAAAAACAATATCGGCGTGAGCGGCAGCCTCCGCTGGTGTCGTACCGAAGGCCCCTTGATATTGTTCTGACCAGTGTTCTGCTTTGGCCGTTGTGCGGTTATAGACAGTGGTTGGAAAGCCATTTTTTTGTAGATGTCCGGCCATGGGAAACCCCATGACGCCTAGCCCAATAAAAGCCACAGAAGGAGTTTGAGTCACGGCAAGCGCATGAGTGTTCATTTTTCAACCATCGCCGGTATGCCTGCGGCTAAAACCTTTTCTAAGAAGCTGGTATTCATGAGACAACGCTTCTGTTTAGATACCAAACTGATCTTGGTTGGCTCTGCCCGCACCATGTTTGAGGCCATGTGTCGCAGACAGGCTACGTTCGCTGCGCCATTGTCTTTATAAATCTGGCAGGCGTCTTCACCCGTATTGACATCTAACACCCAGAGCATAGCTTCAATGCCCCAATGCGAGCGGATAGCACGGCTTGCTTCATCGGCAGTCAGTGATTTTGAGCTGATATAGTAGCGATACTCCAGCGACATCGGACGCCCTTTTTCAACACGCAAAGACTCAACCATGACAAGGCTTTGTAGTGATGGCCAACGAGTAAAGTCGCCGGATAAGCATTCTTTATCAATTACATAGCACTGGCGCGACTCAGTACGACCGTGGCCATATTCAAACACAACATCGTCATTGAAGGTTCGGCGCTGCTCACTGAATGCCGCGGTGATCGCGTTCGCTAACTTGCCTTGATTTTGTTTCACCGCTAATAAGTAATCACCACCCTGCTCAAGAATCGTCTTGGCAATCGTCGTTTGGCAGGCCATGGCATCGATGGTGACTAGCGCACCACGTAAGTCGAGCAGACGGATTAACTCGGGAATAGCACTGATTTCATTGCTTTTTTCGTCTGTTTTGAGCTGACCGAGCACCAGATGATTTTCACTGGCATACGCACTAACCATGTGGATCGTACTGCTTCTATCTTCACGGTTGTAAGAGCCCTTTAGGGTTTTGCCGTCGATCGCGACCACCTGGCCATCCGTCATTTGATGGACGGCTTTCATCCAATCGATAAAGCAAGCTTGAAAGGCGCTCGGTTCAATCGTGGAGATGGCACGTGCGATAGTATCGTCGGCAGGAATACCGTCTTTAAACATGCCGTTGTGCTTAAACCAATCATGGTGGCCTAGGATGTATTCCCGAATATCGTACCATCCTTTGGAACCCGCAATAACAGCGCACAATGAAGCAAAGAGCAGGTCAAAAAGTGGGTAGGTTATCTTGGCACTCTGGCGGTTATCATCAACGGCACTGAAGTAGTCTTTAAATGTATCGATATCCACGGTATCTATCCCGAACTATTTTAGAATCGGCCTATATGATCACAGCCAGAGGTGATCGTCAAACCGATCCTTTTTTGGTCAAAAAACGTTCGCGATCTCGCCCTGGGTGGAAGGTGAGGTAGATGAGTGGATGGGGGATGTACTTAAGGTTCGTGATTTAAATAGTTTAAGTTCACGATGCGGGTAAATATCTGAGTATTTTTACTAGGCCGTGTAACAATTGCTTACATGTAACAATTACTTTATCTTACGATGATAGTGAACGACATATCATCGTGTTAGGTTGAGATATCGTTTGGCGAAGGCATTTACAACAAAATTAAAAGAGAGGTCATTGTGGCTTTGCGTCGTAATGAAGAACCATTTAAGTACTCGCGTGGCTATCCTCATAAGTGGTTTTATGTTGTTAAGTTTTGGTTCAAGCTAAAAGCTTTTTGGCGATGGATTCGCATTCAGAAGCCAATGACTAAGTTGATGGGTTACCAATATCAGGTTGCTGATGACTTGATTGAAATAGATATCACCTACCAGTGTAACTTGAAGTGCAATAACTGTAATCGCTCTTCAGCCCAAGCCCCATCGAAAACACATATTGGACTCGATGAAATAGCCCATTTTGTTGACGATAGTCTAAGCCAGAATAAGCACTGGCGAAAAATACGTGTATTAGGTGGAGAACCAACGCTACATCCCGAGTTCAGCGAGATCCTTTCGGAGTTATATCGCCTGAAGCTTGCTCGTCCTGCTCTGACTATTCAGCTTGTCACTAACGGCTATGGTCGTCACGTCAACAAAGTAATATCGATGCTGCCAGAGTGGTTGTGTATTGAAAACTCAGCAAAAACTGATTCCGTTCAACCAGATTTTGGCCCATTTAACTTAGCTCCTGTTGATAGCTGGTCCCACAAGTTTAGTGACTTCTCGAACGGGTGTGATATCGCAAAGACTTGCGGTTTAGGTCTAACGCCTCAGGGTTATTATCCTTGTGCGGTTGCTGGTGGTATTGACCGAGTATTAAACCTAAAAGGTGGACGGCAGCGTTTACCATCCAGTGATGATGAAATGCGTGATCTAATGAGGCGTAATTGTGGCTTATGTGGACGATTTCGAGATGGCCATTATGTTCCTCCAAAACTACGCCCTAGAATATTTGAGCAGCAGACTTCAGCAACATGGAAGAAGATTTATCAAGATTGGGAAAGCAACAGAAAATCTTAGTTCTTGCTTGACTTCAAAAGGCATAGAAAGTGGATGAATGGCATATTGTTGGCAATGGTCCGGGTGACTTAGTCATCAAAAAAAATGAGAAAGTTATTCGATTTAATCAACCTTTGACCATCGCTTCAAGCGCTGACTTGTTGATTACCAATAGTAAGTTGGCAGGCATCAAGACAGGCGTTCTTGTTCAAGGCGAAGTACCAAGCAAACTATTTTGTAAAAAGCTAGAAGCACATGGGAAGGAATTGGAGAGCCTATTGGGGTGTAAACCTTCAATTGGTCTGCTCACTCTCAAGACAATGCTGGAATTTGGTGTCACGATAAATGTTAGTAGGATGACTTTGCTGCCTTCACTAGAGAGGCCCCTAGATTATAATAAACGGAAAGCGCTGCCGGCTGCATACCATAACTGGCTGGGAGAACGGCGTCTCGCATCTGGTTGGATGGACAAATTAAATTGGCCAGGCTTTGAAATGAAGCTAGTGCGTCATGACAAAGTGAATGACGCAACAATCACTCGACACTGCTTCAAGCTTCAGTCGTTGCCAAGCTTACCAAAAGAAGAAACGACTCAATTATTGAAAGGTCTATCCGAGGTTAAGCCTATGACATGGTTGGAGCACATTGATTCTTCGAGCTTAAAGACCTTAGAGTCACTATTTTTTGTTTTAAGGGGGAGTAGCATCTCCCCAAACTGGTGGCTTTACGACAACGAATTGTCTACTGTGGTAAACCGTCTTCAAAAAAATCTGGCTTTGGCTCAACAAGCTCTATTCCTCTCCGAGAAAGTGAAGGCATAGACATAATTTCTTGAACCATTTGGTTATTGCGCTCTTTTTCATCTCGGCCCAGCTTTTTGCGTATGTGCCAATAGGTGTAGCCTGTATCTAAGTAAATAGGGGCTTTTGCGAGTTCCGCCATAGGTAACATGGTTAAATAATCTGTAGCCGAATCGAACCACTCAGAGCTGTCTTTATGTTTGTAATATTCCTCAGGGACTTTTTCAAATAACGCTTTGGTGAAGACTCTTAGGTGGCTCCATACATTCGCACCCGCAGCAAGCCTAGGACTAGTATAATCCGGCTGGTATAAATGCAGTGGTTTATTAGGGCGGAACATAGGCATCTGAATTAAGTCTGCCCCCTGTTTCTTAGCCGCATACAAAGCATCAACAACATTGGGTTGCATTAAGCAGTCATCTTGGTCTAACACTGCAACCAGGGTGCTAGGGTCTTGGCAGATTTCTTTTATTGCCAATATGAAGTTTGGCATTCTCCCAGTATTAGAGCTACGCCTTACTAAGGTAGTTTTAGCTTGTAGCTCATCCAACAACATTGGATAACACCAGTTATGAACGGCGCCACTGGCATCGTCAATAAGGACAATACCAAAATTTTGATTTGTCTGATTTCGCAAAGACTCTAGGCAGCGTCTTAGCAGGGCATGGTCTGTGTACCTACCTTTCAACAAAAAAACGACTTTTTCGCGCCTTTGCTCATATTGCCAATGATTGCCGGGTACCCAATCAAACTCCTCATGTTGCTTTGTAGGTTCTTTTCCCTGGGCAATTAGATCTCTCGCTAATGAAAGTTCAGAAAAGTGTTTGTGCTCGTTTCTAGGATGAACGTAGTAACTTCGTGGATCGCCACCACGTACAGCGCGAAGTCCTCTATGTTTCATTGCTTGCTGTAGTGCACGATGCCAGGTGAGAGTGAACTTGCCTTCGTCCAAAGGATTATCAATTGGTAGTTGATTGCGAATCTTAGCAAGATCTAAGAGTCCGAAACGGACTTCGGGAGCAAATTCGCCTGGCTCTCCTTTATAAGGATTGAAACTAGAGCCGCTTTTGGGAATGTTGAAGCCAACGGTAAGCACATCCTCAGGCTTACAGGCGTAAATCATGTCGGCGATATAATCATGGCTCCAATTTCGGCGACCAATAAGCACGTCTAAATCGCACTGCAGTAGATATCGAGTCGTAACTTGGTCAAATCCCCAGATCTGAGGGAATAAGGGAGCATTTTGAATGGTATGTGTTTCTCCGCAATCAGATTGCGCAAACCATTTTTCATACGTTGTATTTATGGTTGTTGCGCTTGTAGGGGAAACTAGCACGGAGTCAATTAGTCCATCGTCTCTCAGCTTCTCGGCTTGTTCAATAACGGAGGCTAGGTTTGGGTTTGAATACTGGCGTAAAAATTGTCCCTCGTGAGGATCAATCAGAAGAATTGTTTTAGCGAAATTAACTGGGTAGCGCAGCTGCGTCACGATATGCAGTACTTGGTCAGTAAGTACCTCTGCATCTTGTGCGCAGGCTTTAATCATTAGAGTTACTGCATCGCTCTTAGATGAGGCCATCGGGGTTAGTGCTTGGCAAGGTTCGACGCATTGTGGATGAAGCTCTGTGATCAACTTGTGGTAAAACTGCTCGAATCCGGGAAGGCTCATTAAAGCATCATCTTGTCTTCGCCAACTCCGCCGACGCACGAGTTCTTCGTCAGCATTAGCCAGTATTCCAATAGAATAGAGGCGGGCGCACATATCCCGAAAGTGTGAGGAGGTTAGAGGCTGTATGTCCTTTCCGATATCAATATATTCCAAGTCTCCTTGTGGAGTGACAATTAAGTTATCTCGCTTGATGTTGAGAGTGCAAACTCCAGCGCGATAGAGTTTTTTGAGGTAATCTACAATGGATTTTTCGGAAAGTTTCTCGTTAGTTAATGCATTACTTTGGAAGAAGGTGCTGTACTGCCAAATTCCATCACACTTTCTCCAAGTCGCCGTCGGAATTGGAGCATCTTTTTCAGCGAGTAAGGTTCTCAGGCTTCGGACTTCGTTGTCAGAAATAGCCCAAGGGTAAAACTCCTTAACCACTTGATTATGCTGTAGCCAAACCGCCCCTTCCATACCAACACCAAGCAGATGGCGATTGGTAGACAATAGAGTGCTCCATGTTCTTGCAACATAGGCAAGCCTTTTTCTCTGCTCTCGCCAAATTTCGTTAGTCTTATTTTTCTTTGTATCTTCTCCATCAAGAGAATAGATGGCATAAATAGGATAAGAACAAACTGCTACCTTAGAAGGATTTAGCATTAATAGTTTAGTGACCAACCAGTGGTCTTCTGCGCTTCTGATGTTTGGGTACCTGATACCCAGATTGGTCTTGAGTAATAAGTTGCATGACGGGAGCTCGTGTTGTTGCTTGGCTGAAGCAAAATCATCGATAAATCTCGCTAAACTTAAATGATTACAGAGCTTGTTTGGATTTGCGATATTGTTATTTTGGAGAATCACATCTTCTTTTCTCAGCTTATTGCTTCCCAGAGCTGCTACTTTATCTGTATTGCGAACGGCGCTCCATAATCCATGTAGGCTATCTTTAGCAAACAGTTCATCGTCAGCGTCTAATCTTGCAACCCATTTTATACATGGCTGTGTATCTGCCCAGTCTAAGAGAAGGTTTCGTGCTCTAGCTGGTGACCCGCATTCTGCTTGTAAAAGGGTAACAGCTGGATGGTGAAGTAAAGCACTTGCTTCTGATGACCAACTTATATCCGAGCTATCATCCAGTACAACAATGCGCGCAACCTGCTTTTGAGTGAGACACTGATTTATAGCGCTGTTAAGCGCTCGAATGAGATATTGTGGTTGGTTTTTATGGGCAATGGCGATTACTACTTCAGCAGAGTCAAATTCTGGTGAGGAAGTGTGTAAAACTTGCAAATTACGATCGCACAAGATCTTAGTGTATTTAATGGGCGCACGCGAGTAAAAGTTAGCCATTGACACTCTCCAGCAGTTTTATTTCGTCTAATATATCGTTCTTGGAAAGCGCAAACAGCTCTGCAGCGCGTTCGAAATAAATATCCATCTCACTTCGTGACATTTTCTCTCCATGAAGTTTTAGAAACTGCGCACAGCCGTGCAGTTTCTGTTTAGAGCCAGGGGCTGATAGCGCATCGGGTGATTGATTGCACATCCAATCAACGGTCGCCAAATTGGTATAGCGAATGGTGGCCAAGCCTGACTCTAAAACTCGAATCGCAAAATCCTTATCATTTCCACTGGTTAAGCCGTCAGTGAAACCACCAATTTTGGTAGCAAGCCCAGTCTTAATAAAGGTATTTGAGCCTTGCCATCCTGGGTTACCAACTAGAAAGTCACTGGCCTCAAGACCTTTGGGAATATTAGTAGCGACCGTTTTGTTATTAATCTTCACATTGATACCAGACAGAACGATATCTGCCGTTCCTTCTTCACTGCTAAGTAGGCAAGAAGACAGATGCTCTGGCTGCCAAACATCATCATCATCGATGATAGCGATATAGCTATTTGGGAAGTTATCAGAGATATAGTTGATACCGGTATTCCAACTGCCAGCGGCGCCGGACGCACGTGAATTGACCAACACATGCAGCGGAATACTTTTGAGTTCAGAGCGAAGGTTCTCTACTTCATGCCGATCTAGTGAGCGTGTATCTGATACGAGCACAACAGCTTTAGGTTGGCATGTTTGATTGGTGACAGAAGGAAGCGCATGCGCAGAAACAAGTGAAAGCCTGGGCGTTGTAGCGATAAGTACAATGACATTATTCATTATTGGGACTTTGATTGATGATTAACTTGATTATAATAAGTAAATTGATGAG
>NZ_MUFM01000028.1:0-46658 GCF_001996125.1 Salinivibrio sp. PR932
CATATAAGAATTTGTTACTGTTATTCTTTTTATTAGAGAAGTATTTAGTTATAGCCATGAGAGTACGCACATTTAGATTTAGCCCCGGGTATGCATAATGCTTCTTTTCTAACGTACGTAATATTCGGAATGCTTGAGCGTTCCCCTCGTAACCTCCACACCCTGAACTCAATTCGTTGAGTACAACTTCACCATAATGTCCAAAAGGCGGATTACCAATATCATGTGCTAATGACGCTGTTTCCGCTACAACCGTATGCTGTAACTTGAGGTCGTAAGCAATCGAGCGAGCAATTTGTGCCACTTCCAAACTATGCGTCAGCCGATTTCGATTGAACTTATTAGCGTCAACACCGAGCAGTTGCATCTTACCTTGCAGACGTCTGAAGGATGATGAGTATAGAACTCGAGCATAATCACGCATCAAATCTTGGCGGTACTTAGAACGGCCATCACTGTGCTCGTGTACACGATATTCTAATTCAGAGACTATTTTCTCTTGCTCTTTTGCATACTTAATTACGTCATCATCGTACATATTTTTCTTTTTCATTTATTATCCAACCAGCTAATTTTTTGCTTATAGCACTATTAGCGCGCATGCTCACTTCCCCAAAACCATTATACGCGCCTTTTATTTCTTAACTTACTGTTATTAATGGCATTTATAGCGATTACTGTCTGTCTCTTTCCCGGCGAAAGTGTGCATGCCGCCTATCACGGCTGGTGCATTCACACTATCCCCAAACCTAACAATGTAACCCATTGATGAATAGATTCTTTTATTTTACTGGACTGAGAAAGCGTAAGTGCATGATGAGAAAGTGTGCATCCGATTAGGCTTTCTATCCGATAAGCTGGTTAACTATCCAGTCTTTGCCCACGCTACCGCCCATCGATTGTCCGCATCCGGTAAGCGTTCTGTCTCTTTGTTTACTTTTTAGCCTACCAAATGTCTAAATACCTTTTCATGCGCTAGTGTCCAAAATGTTAGCTAGCGCTTGTTCTGTGATATTCGCTCCAAAAAATTACTTTGCGGTCGGTTACAGGAGTCGCGTTTGGCGGGTGTAGGCTAGGAAAATAGCAGGCGTAAAAGTGTCGTCTTAGCGGTGTTTGGGGGGAGGCAGAAAGGCGCCAAGGCTGGGTGTTAGCGAGGGTGACAGTTTGCGTCTAGAAACTCGGCGGTGGTGAATTCTTTGGTTTAACTTGACCAAACGCGGTTAATTGGTCCTTTTTTACGCAAAATTAATGATTATTTCACTAAATTTGTACAACAAATTGTGATTTAGGTTGGTATAATTTTCACCACTTTAACCTCCTCCGCACGCTGTTGGATATTTGTGCTGTGAATATAGACGTCAATAACCTCCTGCTCCAAAACGATATTTTGCTCCTTTTTGTGGTACTTGCCATGGGCCTTGCGGTTGGAAAGGTCAAAATTGGTAATGTGCAATTGGGTGGATCCATCGGTGTACTGTTTACCGCGATCATTTTCGGTAACGCTGGGTTCACCTTCTCGCCAGATGCGCTCAGCATCGGTTTTATGCTGTTTATCTACTGTGTAGGTATTGAGGCAGGCCCGAACTTTTTTGGCGTTTTCTTCCGCGATGGTAAGTCGTATTTGCTACTGGCGCTCACCGTGCTGCTCAGTGCCATTGGCTTAACCTTGTTTTTCCAAGAGCAATTGGGGCTGGATATCAGCATTGCCACCGGCATGATGGCAGGTGCGCTGACTGCCACGCCGGTACTGGTAGGCGCGAAAGATGCCCTAAATTCCGGACTTACGGGCGTCGAGGGTGAACAGCTAGGCATGATGATCGACAACCTCAGTGTCGGTTATGCCATGGCGTACTTAACCGGCTTGGTGAGCTTGATTGTGCTGGCGAAATTGATGCCGAAGTTACAGCGCCACAACTTAGAGCACTCTGCACAGCAAATCGCCATTGAACGCGGCTTGGGGAGTGAGTCGCAGCGTAAAGTTTATTTACCTATTATTCGCGCCTATCGGGTCGGCCCTGAACTAATTCAGTGGATTGATGGCCGCAATCTGCGCGAGCTGGGTATTTATCGTCAAACCGGCTGTTACATCGAGCGAATTCGTCGTAATGGCATTTTGGCTAACCCAGATGGTGATGCGATTTTGCAAGAAGGCGATGAAATTGCACTGGTGGGCTATCCCGATAGCCATGCTCGCCTCGACCCCAGTTTCCGCAACGGCAAAGAAGTGTTTGATCGCGATCTGCTCGACTTGCGCATTGTCGAAGAAGAAATCGTGGTAAAGAACGACAGCGTCGCGCAGAAGAAGCTATCCGATCTCAATCTGTCAGAATATGGCTGTTTCTTAAACCGTGTGGTGCGCGCACAGGTAGAAATGCCAATGGACCAAGGCATTATTCTCAATAAAGGTGATGTGCTGCAGATCAGCGGCGAGAAAAGCCGTGTGAAAGGTCTGGCTGAGCGCATTGGTTTTATCTCGATTCACAGCCAAATGGCCGATCTGCTCGCGTTCTGCTGTTTCTTTATTCTCGGCCTTGGGCTGGGGATGATCACCATGACCTTCGGCCAAGTGACCTTTGGTTTGGGTAATGCCGCTGGTTTGTTGCTGGCGGGAATTAGCTTGGGCTACTTGCGCGCCAATCACCCCACGTTTGGTTATGTGCCACAAGGGGCGCTGAACATGGTCAAAGAGCTCGGGTTGATGACATTTATGGCTGGCATTGGGTTAAGTGCCGGTGGCCGTTTATTTGAATACATCGCCGATATGGGCTTTTCAGTGATCATTGCCAGTATCTTTATCAGCGTGATCCCTGTGATTATCGCCTATTTGATTGGCGCTTATGTGCTGAAAATGAACCGTGCGTTGTTGTTCGGAGCTATTGTCGGTGCGCGTACCTGTGCGCCTGCGATGGATATGATTAACGAGCATGCCCGCAGCACCATTCCGGCGCTGGGTTATGCAGGCACCTATGCGATTGCCAACGTGATCCTCACCTTGGCCGGTACTCTGTTGATCATTCTGGTGTAATTTATTGGCTAACCTTCTATTCGGTCAGCAATAATTCAGCGACTATGCATATAATAAAAGCGTCCAATTTGGGCGCTTTTTTGCTCACAAGGGGTTACGCATGCAGGTGCTTATTATCGAAGATGATTCAATTCTCAGTCATCATATGAAAACAGAGCTGACCGAGCTGGGCCATCATGTACGCTGTGCCAGCACAGCCAGCGAGGGATTGTATTATGTCGATCAATATCCGAATGATATTGCAATCATTGACTTAGGCTTGCCCGATCAAGATGGTATTAGTTTGATTCGCGACATTCGTGCCAAGGGTCTGCGTGTGCCTATTTTGGTGTTAACCGCCCGCGCGAATTGGCAGGATAAAGTGGCTGGACTGGATGCCGGCGCGGACGATTATTTGGTGAAGCCGTTCCAAAAGCCGGAATTGGTGGCACGGCTGAATGCCTTGGTGCGACGCAGTGCCGGTTTTGTGAAACCTACCATTACCGCAGGCGATATCGAGCTCGATTTGCTGGCTAAATCCGTCTCGGTAAAAGGCCAGCCTTTAGAGCTGACCGCCTTTGAGTATGATTTGTTTGAGTACTTGATTCGTCACAGCCGCGAAGTGATCTCCAAACAACGTTTACTCGATGTACTATATTACGACCAAGACGGCGATCCGAATACCATCGAGGTGATGATTAGCCGTTTACGCAAAAAACTGATACAGAGCGGTCATGAAAACCCGATTTCAACCGTACGTGGTCAAGGGTATCTTTTTGAAATTCAAGCTGAGTAATTCATGAAATTAGATCAATTCGCTTTGTGTCGTTGCCGCACGCGGCTGCGAACCCGTGTGCTTGCTACCTCGATCGGTATTATTTTACTGTTTTCGATTGCTCTTGCAGCGTTGATTAATAAGCTGTATCAGCAAAACTCAATGGCGACGTACTCGCGCGATTTGGTGTCGCAAATTCCGATGGTCATGGCTCAGCTCAGCCGCGATGGCTTAATCCGTGCCGACCAGCTCACCGCGTGGATCCAGTCGCTTGACCCGTCGAGCTCGGATTATATGTCGGTGCTCTGCACCCCAGAAAATCATACGTTATGGACATCGCGAGATGTCAAAGCCTTAAAGGTGGACGATATTTGTACCCTCTTCCCTTCGCAAGCCACTACACCACAGTATTTATCCATTGCGGGCGTCAACGTAGTAGCCCAACGGCTATCTTCTGATAAGCAGCCGAGCGATAGCCCTAACCATTTGTATGTGCTGCGTAATGTAGGGCAAGAAAAGCAACATCTCACCAACTTGGAAACAGAGACATGGTTTTATATCAGTTTGCTGTTCTTTTCTGCCTCTGCCCTGGTTGTGGCGGCGTGCCATTGGAGTTTTTCGCCACTGCGCCGCTTGGCGAAAGAGCTGATTGCGATCACCGAATCGCGTCAACAAACCTTGGACAGTGATTACCCTGATGAGCTGCAAGATCTCACCCAAGCACTCAATCAGATGATCACACAGCGGGAAAAGCAAAAAGTGCGTTATCGTCACGCCATGGATGACTTGGCACATAGCCTTAAAACACGCTTAGCGGCCACCAACGCCCTACTCGATGATAACAGCTTGAATCGCGAGCAATTGAACAAGCGTATTTTGGAGCAAGTCAGCCAAATGGATGACATGGTTCAGTACCAGCTTAAACGGGCTTTGGTGGGGCAACGCGGCCTAAAGCGTGATGACAGCTCGCTCACCATTCCTGTCGATAGTCTGACGGGTATGTTAGATAAAGCCTATCGGGATAAACCCGTGACGGTGATCCGTGGCTTTGCTGAAGATGCCACCCTCCCGCTTCATCGCAGCGATCTGATGGAGCTGTTGGGGAATTTACTCGAGAACGCGTACCGCTTTTGTCTTGAGCAGGTGCTGATCCGATTGGAAGATAAAGGCGATGCGTGGCAGCTTTCTATCGAGGATGACGGTCCCGGCGTGCCGGAGTGCTATCGCGAGAGTATTTTTCAGCGCGGTGTGCGTGCCGATCAGCTAAATCCGGGCACGGGGATTGGCTTGGCGGTGTGTGATGAAATTATTGCCAGCTATGATGGTTCCATTCAAGTCACCCAATCCTCATTACAGGGCGCCGCGTTTGTTCTCACCCTGCCCAAACGCTAGCTAACACCGTGTGTTATACCAATAAAAAACGCAGCCGTTTGGGCTGCGTTTTTTATTAAGCTATGTTTTCACTGGGCTGCAGATATATCGGATTCGGCGAAGCTGCGCATTTCCCACTCGCTAAGGCCGAGACGCCAACGCGAGCTAATCGCTGTCTGGATCTGCTAACAAATCGTCTTTAGCAGCCATCATATATTGGTACATCGACCAATAGGTCAGGCCAGTTGCAGCATAGAGCGCGACATAACCTAGCCATTCAATCCAAGGGGCGGCGTGCCAAAGCAGCATCGTCAGAGCAAACATTTGTGAGGCCGTTTTAAATTTGCCCACCCAAGAGACAGCAACGCTGGCGCGTTTACCAATTTCCGCCATCCACTCGCGCAATGCCGAAATAATTACTTCTCGCGCAATCATGGTCGCAGCGGGAATTGTGACCCAAATGGAGTAGTAATGCTCGACAATCAACACCATGGCAATTGCCACCATCACCTTATCGGCAACAGGATCGAGAAAGGCGCCAAAACGGGTCGATTGTTTTAAACGGCGAGCTAAATACCCATCCAACCAATCAGTAACACCAGCAATCACAAAAACGAGTGCCGCGGCAAACGGAGCCCATTCGTAGGGCAAATAATAGGCGATGACAAAGACCGGAATTAGCGCAAGGCGCAAAAAGGTCAAAATGGTGGGTATATTAAGGCGCATGCTCAGCTTTTTATTGTTGGATTGACTACGTTATGTTGCCCCATTGCCTCTAACCTTGCAATGAGGAATGAATTTTCTCTGCCAGTGTTCGGCTGATCCCGGGGACTTTGGCGATTTCTTCGACACTGGCGTTGCGCAACTCTTGGATCCCACCAAGATATTTCAGCAAAGCTTGGCGACGTTTCGGACCAATACCTTCGATTTGGGTCAGCACACTTTGTTTGCGTGCTTTTCCGCGTGCGGCCCGGTGTCCAGCAATAGCGTGATCATGGCTTTCATCGCGAATGTGTTGAATAAGATGCAACGCCGGTGAGTCGGCCGGCAACGAGAATTGCTCGCCAGAGACTTTGATCAGTGTCTCTAGGCCCGGTTTACGGCTGGTTCCTTTGGCAACACCCAAAATAAGCGGATGAATGGGCCAATCGGCGATCAGGGGTTTAAGTACCTCCCACGCGCGATTGAGCTGTCCTTTACCCCCATCAATCACAATAATATCGGGGATTTTTTCTGGCTCGAGCTGTTTGCTGTAGCGACGAGTCAGCACTTGGGCCATTGCAGCGTAATCATCGCCGCCGGTGATCCCTTCAATGTTGTAACGGCGATACTCTTTTTTTAGCGGGCCATCTTGGTTAAACACCACGCACGACGCCACGGTTTTTTCACCCATGGTGTGGCTGATATCAAAACACTCCATCCGTTTGACCGGGTTTAACCCTAGCGTTTCTTGCAACACCTTGTAGCGGTGCTGGATGGTCATACGATGGTTTATCTTGCTGGTTAACGCTGTACGCGCATTGGTGTTGGCTAGCTTTAAGAAGCGTGCCCGCGCGCCGCGTGGTTTGCTTTGCAGTTGCACACGCCGCCCGGCGATTTCACTCAAGGTATCTGACAACCAGGTAAGATCGTCGCCGATGTCATCAGAAATCAAAATGTGGCTAGGAATGGTGCGCCCTTCTGCTTGGGCCAAATAAAACTGGCTAACAAAGCTAGACACCACTTCGGCAGGTTCCGTCTCCGCCGGCATTTTGGGGAAATAGCTGCGGCTACCTAACACCTTACCTTGGCGTAAAAACAGCACATGAATACAGGCCACACCGTTCTCAAGTCCAAACCCGATCACATCCAGATCTTCGTCGCTATCTTGCGAAACAAACTGCTGCTCTTGCACACGGCGCAAAGCTTGGATTTGATCGCGGTATTCGGCGGCTTTTTCGAATTGAAGCTGCTGACTGGCGGTTTCCATTTTTTCCACCAGCGAATCGATCACTTGGCGATTTTTGCCCTGCAAGAATAAACGGGCAAAATTCACCTGCTCGGCGTACTCCTCATCACTGACCAATCCGGGCACACAAGGCCCCGCACACCGACCAATTTGATACATCAAACAGGGGCGACTGCGGTTGGCGTAAACGGAGTCTTCGCATTGGCGAACGGGGAAAATTTTCTGCAGCAAATGCAGGCTTTGTCTCACTGCGCTCGCATCCGGAAACGGGCCGAAGTATTCGCCCTTTTTCTTTTTCGCACCGCGATGAACCGCCAAGCGAGGATGGGTATGGCMGCTTAGATAAATGTAGGGGTAGGATTTATCATCGCGCAGCAACACGTTGTATTTCGGCAGGTGTTGCTTGATGAGGTTGTGTTCAAGGATCAGCGCTTCGGTTTCCGTGTGAGTGACGGTGACTTCCACATTGGCGATGTTGCGCACCAAGGCTTTGGTTTTTTCGCTGGAAACTTGCACACGAAAGTAGCTGGCAAGACGCTTGCTCAGATCTTTCGCCTTACCCACATAAATGATCTCACCCGAGGCGTCCATCATGCGATAAACGCCCGGTTGGTGAGGCACCGTTTTTAAAAAGCTTTTTGAATCAAATGTGTCTGGCACTACAGAGTCTCGGTATCTAACATCCCGTGACGAATGGCGAGGTGAGTCAACTCCACATCCCCGTTAATGCCTAGCTTGCTAAACAAACGATAGCGGTAACTATTAACGGTTTTGGGGCTTAAACTGAGCTGCTCGGAAATGTCCGTGACTTTTTGCCCTTTGGTGATCATCAGCATGATCTGCAATTCACGCTCAGACAGCTCCTTGAAAGGGTTGTCAGAAGAAGCGGAGAACTGACTAAGCGCCATTTGCTGGGCAATATCCGGGGAAATGTACCGTTGGCCACTATTGACCATGCGGATCGCATTCACCACTTCGTCCGCGCCCGCCCCTTTGGTGAGATAGCCCGCGGCACCCGCTTGCATCACCTTGGTTGGGAATGGGTTCTCGGTATGAATCGTGAGTACGATGATCTTGGCATCCGGCGAGTAGCGAAGCAACTTACGTGTGGCTTCCAAACCCCCGATGCCCGGCATGTTCATGTCCATCAGGACAATATCGGCGTGATTTTGCCGACACCACTTGAGTGCGGCTTCACCGCTGTCGGCTTCCCCTACCACTTTAATTCCACGGACGTCTTCTAATAGACGTCGAATCCCTGTGCGAACCAGCTCGTGATCATCTACAAGGAAAACAGTGATCAATCTTGTATCTCCACTTGGTTTGGTTCGCCAACTTGTTGCTTCACCGCAACGGTTGGACGTGTCTTAACGCATATTACTTGAGTTTTACCACGGATGAAAAGGCAACAACAGGGCCGATGTACCGAATCGCAAATTTTCATACACTAAACTGTCAAAAAACAGTCAACCCGTCTAAATTATGGCCAACACGGCGGCATTTGCAGCAAGTTGCTAGCCATAAATGGAGTAACGTCATGTTGACATGTCAGCATTTTTGAACACATCGCGGCCCTATCCGTGATTACGAGTGGGCTTGACCCCATAGGCTATAGCGCCAAACACAGATACTTCATTTCAAGGTATTCATCCAAGCCCCATTGTGACCCTTCTCGGCCCAAGCCTGATTGTTTCACCCCACCAAAGGGCGCCACCGCGGTTGAAATAAGTCCGGTATTAATTCCCACCATGCCGTACTCCAAGGCTTCTGCGACACGATGCACGCGGCTAATGTCTCGCGCATAAAAATACGACGCCAGACCAAACTCGGTATCGTTCGCCATTGCGATAGCCTCAGCGTCATCATTAAAAGCAAACAAGGGCGCAACCGGACCGAAGGTTTCTTCTTTAGCAATCCGCATCGCCGGTGTGGCATGTTTGATGACCGCAGGCTGAGTAAAGTTTTCCCCTAACTCTGGGCAATCGCCGCCAAGCAGGATCTCGCCACCGTGTTGCTTGGCATCGTCCAAATGTGCTTTCACTTTGTCGATCGCACCACGATTAATCAGCGGGCCAATGTCCACCTTGTCATCGGTGCCAAGACCGACACGTAATTGACTAACCGCTTGTGTGAATTTTTCTGCGAAGGCGTCATAGATACTCGATTGCACATAGATTCGGTTCACACAAACGCACGTTTGTCCCGCATTGCGGTATTTAGCCGCAATGGCACCTTCAACCGCTGCATCGATATCCGCATCATCAAAAACAATAAACGGCGCATTGCCCCCCAACTCCAGTGACAGCTTTTTAATGCTTGGCGCGCATTTTTCCATCAGTTGTGCGCCAATTTCCGTCGAGCCAGTGAATGAGAGCTTACGTACCCGATCATCGCTGCAAAGCGTGTCGGCAATCGGCCCAGCCGTGCCGGTGACAATGCTTAGTACCCCGGCAGGCACACCCGCGCGCAGTGCCAGTTCTCCTAGCGCCAACGCCGACAACGGTGTATCACTGGCCGGCTTCACCACCATCGTACAACCTGCCGCCAGTGCTGCCGCGGCTTTGCGGGTGATCATCGCGGCCGGAAAATTCCAAGGCGTAATCGCTGCCGTTACGCCAATCGGCTGCTTGATCACAGAGATGCGTTTATCGGCCTGCTCGGCAGGAATAGTCGCGCCATATACGCGCTTCGCTTCTTCAGCAAACCACTGCAAAAATGACGCCGCGTATTGGATCTCGCCCGCGGCTTCTTTCAGCGGCTTGCCTTGCTCAGCGGTCATGATCGCCGCTAAGTCGTCTTTGTGTTCCAGCATCAGCTCGTACCAGCGGTACAATACATCGGCACGGGCTTTCGCCGTTAGCGCACGCCACTCGGGCAAAGCCGCATCAGCGGCATCAATTGCTTGTCGTGTTTCCTCGGCGCCCATATTGGGTACGTTTGCCAAACACGTTCCATTGGCAGGATTGGTCACCGGGCGTGTTTTTTGGTTGTGGGCATCTTTCCATTGACCGTTAATCAGTGCTTGTGTCTTAAGCAGCGTCATGTCCTGCAATTGCATAATGGCTCCTTTTTTGTTCAAAGGCGTTGCGCGTTCACCCAAATCATACTGGCACCT
The DNA here is from genome assembly GCF_001996125.1 of Salinivibrio sp. PR932. Lineage (NCBI taxonomy): Bacteria > Pseudomonadati > Pseudomonadota > Gammaproteobacteria > Vibrionales > Vibrionaceae > Salinivibrio > Salinivibrio sp. PR932. The sequence continues at coordinate 10,214 of NZ_MUFM01000028.1, forward strand.
TGCCAGCTCACGAATAGCACGGCAAGATATTCGCTGAGATCAACGACTATAAGCCAGTAAATGCACAATGTCTGCTCAAGTAGACAGCAAATAACCACAACGGCTTATAGATACCGGCGCAAACACAGCTGGCCCTTCAACAGAAAAAGGATGCTCTATGCGTATTTTTAGCCAGTTCGATAGCGGGAATATCCGCGTTCTGAATGACGACGACATCAACAATATCCAGCTTGCCATTCACCAAGACAATCAGTCTGAGTTTTATCAGTGGTTCCACTTTCGCCTTGAAGCTGAGGTCAATCAGGCCCATACGCTCCATATTCAGCAGCTTGCAGGCTCTGCCTACCCTGAAGGCTGGAAAGATTACCAAGCGGTTGCCTCATACGACCGTGATACCTGGTTCCGTGTTCCTACTGAATTCGACGGCGATACCTTGACCATAAAGGTGACGCCGCAACACGGCTCGATGTACTTTGCGTATTTCGCACCGTATAGCTATGAGCGCCACTTGGATTTGATTCATCAAGCGCAAACCTACCCACAGTGCCAATTAGAAACGCTTGGCCAAACCCTAGATGGCCGCGATATTAGCCTCTTGAAAATTCGCGCTGATTTAGGGGAATCCGCCCAACCGAAAACGCCCATTTGGCTGATTGCCCGCCAGCACCCCGGCGAGACCATGGCGGAATGGTTTATGGAAGGTTTGCTCGACCGCTTGCTTGACGACACGGACACCACCGCCCGTGCGCTGTTGGAAAAAGCAGACTTTTACATCGTGCCCAATATGAATCCCGACGGCAGCGTACGCGGCCACTTGCGCACCAATGCCGTCGGTGCCAACTTAAACCGCGAATGGGAAACGCCAAGCCTTGAGCGCAGCCCTGAGGTATATCATGTTCGTGCCCGTATGGAGCAAACTGGGGTGAAAATGTGCCTCGATATTCACGGCGATGAGGCGATACCGTACAACTTTGTAGCCGGTTGCGAGGGGATCCCATCTTACGATGAACGTATGGCCGATCTTGAAAACCGCTTCAAACGTGCGCTGCTTACCGTGACGCCGGAGTTTCAAGACGAGCATGGCTATGAAAAAGACGCGCCCGGTAAAGCCAATTTAACCGTAGGATCGAACTGGATTGGCGAGCGCTTTAAATGTTTGTCATACACGGTTGAAATGCCGTTTAAAGATCACAACGACCAACCGGATCCAGACTTTGGCTGGTCACCTGCGCGCAGCCAAGCCTTTGGTCGCGATATGCTCAGCGCCATCCTCGCGGTAGTGGATACACTGTAACGCACCCAATATGCGCGAGACTCAAAAGCCGATGCCGCGTCATCGGCTTTTTCTATGTCTGTCATAGATTATTTCTGTTTTCGCTCGTCGGCAAAGGCTCGTAAACTAGCCACAAATCATTCGACGAGGAACAATAATGACAACCCTAACCTCACGTTGCCCTCACTGCCAAGCAATGAACCGCATTCCGAGCGAACGCGTGAACGACGCGCCCAAGTGTGGCAAGTGTCAATCAGCGCTATTGGAAGGAAAACCCATTGAAGGCACCAGCGATAACTTTGCTGCCTTACTTAATAGCGACAAGCCAGTGGTAGTGGATTTTTGGGCCCCTTGGTGCGGACCATGCCAAAGTTTTGCACCTGCCTTTGAGGCCATCGCCGAACAGGAAGAAGGCCGTGCACTGTTTGTGAAAATTGATACTGAAGCACAACACGCGCTGGCGGCACAATATCGTATTCGCAGCATTCCGACGCTAATGGTGTTTAAAAACGGCGAGCGCGTTGACATGATGAACGGCGCCCTGCCTCAAAATGCCTTTAGCGACTGGCTAAGCCAGCACCTTAGCTAATCGCTATTCGCTAACCATTCTTTCATAATGATCACGCGGCGCTACACTTTTAGCGCCGCGCCTTGTTTGACCGCGCGGATCGCCACATTGGTATTGATGTCTTTGACCATCGCCAAGGTCTGTAACTGGCGCATAAAAGCTTCATAGTGCGGTAAATCGCGCGTCACCACTTCTAGTAAATAGTCATAGGTGCCAGAAATGACGTGACCGTTGATCACTTCATCCATTTCCACCAGCGCGTTTTCAAAGGTGACAATCGCCTCTTCTCGGTGATTACTCAAACTCACGTTAACGAAAAAGGTCATGTTTAGCCCAATCCGCTGGCGATTTAGGGTGACCTGATAGGACGCTATCACCCCATCGGCTTCCAGCTTTTTGATTCGTCTTGCACACGGTGAAAACGACAGCCCAACCGCATCAGCGATTTCCGCGGTGGTACGCCGCGCATCGTCTTGCAACAGCGCCAGAATGGCTTTGTCTTTACTGTCCAAATCGCTTCCTTAGTGATTTTCAACAACAAAAGGATAGTTAAAGATGATAGACGCTAACATGATGGCAAATCACTCTTTAATTTGCCACCAATCCCTCCTTTGACGCTGCCACACTAACTCTATTGTTGAACAAGGAAGTGACCAACCATGCCTGCCACCTCTCAACGTGTATTAGGCCTTGCCGCCATGCTTGTCACCGTGACCATTTGGGCGAGCCTGTTTATCTCATTGCGTCAGGCCAGCCAATCGGTGTTAACCAGTGGCGATGTTGCCCTACTGCGCTTTTTGCCCGCCGCACTCCTATTTGGTTGGCTGAGCCGTCATCGGGTCCGTCATATTGTCTCCGTGCCCAAACGTTATCTGTTTGCGATTGCCTTCGGTGCCGGTTTACCGTTTTATCTGCTCGCTGCCACAGGTATGCAGTTAGCCCCTGTTGCCGATGGCGCCTCGTTAATTCCGGGGATCTTGCCACTGTTTGTCTCTACCATCGCTTGGGGCGTTTATGGTGAATCGCTCTCGGTGGGACGGCGATTAGGGATTGGGCTTATCGTGATCGGTATCGGCGCGTTTTTGTGGCATTCGCTGTTCTTCTCACCGTGGAGCGTCACCCAAGGCCATTTGATTTTGCTTGCGGCCAGTATCAGCTGGGCGTGGTTTACCATTGGCGTACGTGTGACAGGATTGAATGCCGCAGAAGCCGGCGCGGTACTCGCGATTTCGGCCGTCTTGTTGCTGCCTGTGGGCGCGATGAGCGGGCTGATCTCGTTTAACTTGCTCCAAGCGCCTTTGGGCGAGCTGGGCTACCATGTGCTGGCGCAAGGCTTGGGCGTGGGGATCATTGCCAATTACAGCTATGCATTTGCGATTCGTCGCTTAGGTGCAGAAATGAGTGCCGCAATAGGTGCATTCACGCCTGTAGTGGCTGCGCTGATCGCCATTCCTGTGTTCTCAGAAACCGTTAGTCTGCTTACCGTGGTGGCGATGGCGTTGATTGTATTCGGTGCGGTGCTCGCCAGTGAGGGGATAAAGTGGCGACGCACACAAACAAAAAGCGGCCCGCAGGCCGCTTAATCTGTGATTCGGCGTAAATGCTATCCGGTTAGAGATAGTCGCCACGACGCAAGGCATCGATACGTTTTTCTAGCGGTGGGTGAGTCATAAACAACTCACTCAGCGTTTTCTTACCGTTGATGCCAAATGCCATCATTGAACCTTCCAGTTTCGGCTCGTGGCTGACTTTTAAACGCTCCAGTGCTGCAATCATTTTCTGTTTGCCCACCAGCTGCGCAGAGCCTGCATCGGCGCGGAATTCGCGATGACGGCTAAACCACATGGTGAGAATGCTAGCCAAAATACCAAACACGATTTCTAGCACTGACGACACCAGGAAGTACATCATCCAGTTGCCGCCGCCTTCGCCTTCTTCGTCGTTGTTCATACCGCTGACCGCGCCAGCAATGACACGAGAGATAAAGATCACGAAGGTGTTCACTACCCCTTGCATCAAGGTCATGGTGACCATGTCGCCGTTGGCAATGTGGCTGACTTCGTGCGCCAGTACCGCTTCCGCTTCATCACGGGTCATGTTTTGTAGTAACCCCGTTGATACCGCGACCACAGAGTCGTCACGTTTTGCGCCGGTGGCAAACGCGTTGATATCAGGCGAGTTATAGATCGCCACGGTTGGCATGCCAATGCCAGCACGCTGAGCCTGTTGACTGACCGTGTTCATCAACCAGTGCTCGGTTTCATTACGTGGATGCTCAATCACTTGCGCCCCTACTGAGCGAAGTGCCATGGATTTTGACATCAGCAACGAGATAATTGAGCCGCCAAAACCGAATACAGCCGCCAGCACCAGCAACCCAGACAAGCTGCCCGGCTGCATGCCTGTAACCGCGTAGATGATGTTCAGCACAATGCTGAATACGATCAGTACCGCGAGGTTGGTAGCAAGAAATAATCCTATGCGTTTCATCGTGTGTCTCCGTCGCTTAAACCCAGTGTTTAGCGCTTACTTGTTGTAATGGTAAAAATAGTATGGGCATTCAAGATAAAAACAATCCTTTGATGCAATTTGTTACGAATAAAATGATTGAATCCGCCCATCGCTACAAACAGCAGCATCACTCCGCTGACCAGTTAGTGTGGCACGTTATTCCCATCTGATATAGATAAAATGTGATCTCGGCCGATTGAGAAATTTTCACAACCAATTCAGCAGCTTAAAAACAAATCTAACACATAGAGCCAGCATTTTAGACAAATCCAAGCTACTATAGACTTTAGTCGAGTTGTAATTGCGTTAAGAGGGCGCTAATTTGGCTGCAGCTGTTTAAAACTAGATAACATTTTCTCACTCATTGTTTATATCGCGATGAAGCGTCAATGAGACGAGACAAAGTGTGAAGCCCTGATCAAGAGCCGCGTCAAAACAACGCGTTATCAATGGAGTGAAACCATGGCAGAAAAAGAAAACTACCGTGTCGCCATCGACATCTTATGCTGTCATCTCGGCATGAGCTTCGACGAAGCCTGCTCAGAACTTGGGTTAGCATCGGATGACGCCAGTGCAGCGCGACAAATTGCAGAAGTCCAGCAAGGTCTAATGGGATTACTGGACGATCAAAAATAAGCGGTCGTTGTCAGTCATTCCTGTTACAAGCCCGCCTCTACATTAGCAAAAAGCCAGTTTTCACTGGCTTTTTTAGTGTCCGGCATGACTCAATGCGCCCACCGTTTAAGGCGCTAAAAGCGCACGGATATCCAGCGTTGACGCCCGTTGTGCTGGCGAGGCATCGGCAGCAAACGGCAAGTGCCCCAGACAAGGCGCATCTAAATGCGCGTCAAGATAGCGCACCATTTCGTCACTGTGCTGCACTTTGGGAGCAACGGCGTTTGCCACCCATCCAGCTAACGTAAGCCCGCGTGCACGTATGGCCTCTGCGGTGAGTAAAGCATGGTTTAAACAGCCAAGTTTAATTCCCACCACCATGATCACTGGCAGTTGGTGGGTAACCACCCAATCGGCAAGCGTTTCCGTCTCACTCAGTGGCACTTGCCAGCCTCCAGCCCCTTCTACCAATACCGGGCTGGCCTGCTGTTTTAAATGCGCGAGCCCATCGCTTAACATCTGGGTATCGATGGGCTTGTTGGCTAACACGGCCGCCCAATGCGGCGAGCACGGCGTTTCTAACAACACTGGATTGATAGCGGCATACGGCAATGCGATCGCACTGGCGTGCTGTAAAGTGACAGCGTCACTATTTAGTTGGTGATCAGGCGCTAAATCAGCACCAGCAGCGACAGGTTTATAGCCCACCGCTTGATAACCTTGTTTGATAAAAGCGTGCAACAGCGCCGCCGTGGTATAGGTTTTCCCCACTTCGGTGTCGGTGCCGGTAATAAAGTAACTGTCATGCATGGTGGTTAATCACTATGTAGCCAATTTGATAGGTCGCCGGTAAGGTGTTGGCGGCAAGTGCAAAACGCTGATACGCCTTTTCTACCGCACTAAACTGCGCTCTTGTCGCCAGCCCTTGCTGCCCCGCCCCTTGCGGGCGATATGTCGCGCCAATGCCTTTTAAGCTTTTCATTACCGCATGGGCATTAGCAAAGGTGAGCTGTTCGCTCTCTTGCAACACGGTTGCATGTGTCAACCCGGCGCGTTGGGTTGCCTGTTGTAACTCCGAGAAGGGGATAAAGCGGTTCACTCGTGACGTGCCGCACGTTTGTTGCCACGCGCTGTCGAGTTCACACAGTGATCCTGTGAGCAGTGTCGAAACAAGAATTTGTCCGCCGGGTTTAACGACCCGACTCAGCTCCGCCAATGGCACGTGCAAATCGTCACACCATTGCAATGCTAACGAGCTAAATGCCAGATCGACACTATTATCAGCCAGCGGCAAATGCTCCGCATCAGCTTGTACGCCTAGCATGGCATCACCACAACGCGCTTTTGCCGTCGCAAGCATGGGGGCGCTGAGATCCAGTCCAATCACTGTTCTAGCGTGAGTCATCCACTGCTGGGTGAAATAGCCGGTGCCACAACCGACATCTAAGACGGTACCGAGATGGATAGCTTTTTGCTCTGACTCAGCCAATGCCATTAACCGATGGCCGACACGGCGCTGCAGCGTGGCACTGTCATCATAATAGGGCGCGGCGCGGCCAAACGCTCGGGCAATCGCTTGTTTGTCGGCGACGGTCATGGCGTCACCTCGCACGCTTTGCCGCTCGCTAATACCGGCTTCAGCGCCTCAATCAGTGCGGTGATATCTGTTTTTTGATGCTGTGCCGACAAGCTGATCCGCAGACGTGCAGTGTTAGCGGGGACAGTCGGAGGCCGAATCGCCCCCACCCGAATGTGCGCCTTCATCAAAGCCTGATTTACCAGCTGTAATGCTGCCAAATCGCCGATAATCAGCGGTTTTATCGGGCTAGGCGTCGCGAGCAGTTGCGGGAAGGGCTGCCTATTACCAGCGTGCGGTTCGAAAGCAGACGTCGTCTCTAACCAGTCGTGGAGCCCTTGCGTTAACTGTTCGGCATGACCGCTGAGTGTTTCTCGCCGCCAGTGCTCTGTTCGTGCCAGCCTAATCGCATCCTCAATGAGCGCCGCTTGCGCAGGTGGCATGGCGGTCGAATACACATAATGGCGAGCGAACTGGCGTAAATAGTCAATAATGGTGGGAGAAGCCAGCACTGCCGCCCCAGCGATGCCCAAGGCTTTTCCAAACGTCACGATTAAAATATCTGGCCGCGCGCCACGACTGATACTGCCCTCGCCTTCTTGCCCCAACACGCCAATTCCATGCGCATCATCCAATGCCCAGAGCGCGCTCGATTGGTTGGCAATCGCGGCAAGGCTTTCGGTTGGCGACACATCACCATCCATGCTGAATACCCCTTCTGAGACAATCAGCGATTCGGACGGTTGGGTTTGTTTCGCGAGCAGTTGGCGAAGGTGTGCCATGTCGTTATGACGAAAACGGCGCTGTGTGGCAGGGCTCAATAAGCCAGCCTCAATCAAGGAGGCATGGTTGAGTTTGTCTTGAAACAAGACATCGTCTTTACCTAACAGCGTAAAGAGCAAGGCTTGGTTGGCGGCAAAACCACTGTTAAACAGTAACGCTTGCGGATAACCGAGCCAGTCACACAAGTGATCACAAAGGGATTGATGCGCCGCGGTAAAACCAGATACTACCGGCGAGGCCGTTGCACCCACGCCCCAGCGTTCAAGATGCTGCTGCGCTTTTTTGACCAGCCGCGGGTCTTGCGCGAGGCCTAAGTAATCATTACCCGCAAAGTTGCGCCATGACTCGGCGACGGCATTTTCACCACTTTGCCGCCATAAGCCTTGTTGCTGGCGTGCGGCCAGCTCGCCTTGGTAACGACGGGTCAGCGCTGATGTTGTGTCAGTCATGGGGACTTAGACACTGGCGTCGTAGAACAAATCGCTCTCTTGCGGGCGCGCTGCCACTCGCTCGGCCACTTGCTCAAGTAAGTCATGCTCAGTGACTTGATCGGGCTTTTGGCTGACCGCTTCGCGATTAATACCCAGCTTTTTAAATAGCTGCATATCCGCATCTTCGTCAGGGTTTGGTGTGGTCAACAGCTTGCAGCCGTAGAATATCGAGTTGGCGCCAGCCATAAAGCATAAGGTTTGCATTTGCTCGTTCATGTCTTCGCGCCCGGCAGACAGCCGCACTGCCGATTTGGGCATCATGATCCGCGCCACCGCGATAATGCGGACGAAATCGAACGGGTCGACGTCATCGACGTTCTCAAGCGGTGTGCCCTTTACTTTGACCAGCATGTTGATTGGCACGCTTTCTGGGTGAGCCGGCATATTGGCCAGTTCAACCAGCAAACCCGCGCGATCGCGAGCACTTTCGCCCAGCCCAATAATGCCGCCGGAACACACCTTCATTCCCGCGTCTCGCACATTAGATAAGGTATCGAGGCGTTCTTGATATGTCCGCGTGGTAATAATATTGCCGTAAAATTCGGGCGAGGTATCGAGATTGTGGTTGTAATAATCCAAACCCGCCTCAGATAAGGTCTTGGCTTGCTCTGCATCCAACATGCCCAGTGTCATGCAGGTTTCCAACCCTAATCCTTTCACGCCTTGGATCATATCGAGCAAATACGGCATATCGCGTTGCTTGGGGTTTTTCCACGCCGCACCCATGCAAAAGCGCGTCGCGCCTGAGGCTTTGGCTTTCTCCGCCGCTTCGAGCACGCGTTCCACTTCCATTAAGCGCTCTTTCTCAACATCGGTGCGATACCGCGCACTTTGCGGACAATACTTGCAATCTTCTGGACACGCGCCGGTTTTGATCGATAACAGTGTGCTGACTTGCACTTGGTTGGCAGGATGGTATTCACGATGCACTTGCTGCGCTTCAAACAGCAAATCCATGAAGGGTTTATCGAACAATGCTTGCACTTCCTGTGCGGTCCAGTTGTGTCTTATTTCCACGCGGTTTTCCCCGTTGTTGTCGTTTTAATGCTTGGCTAGTCTACCCACAGACGTTAACCTGTCAACACAACAAGATCACACTGGTTTACATCTGGTTCATTTATGAGCACTAACACCCATTTTGACCGCGAGCATATCTGGCACCCCTACACCTCAACGCTCGACCCTTTGCCTTGCTTACCTGTCTCACACGCAAGCGGCGCCGAGCTACACCTTGAAGATGGCACTGTTCTGATTGATGGTATGTCATCGTGGTGGGCAGCGATTCACGGCTACAACCACCCGGCTTTAAACGCTGCGGCGCATCAGCAAATTGATAAGATGTCGCATGTGATGTTTGGCGGTCTCACCCACCAGCCCGCGGTATCGCTTTGCGAGCGCTTGGTCGCGCATTCACCCGCCCCGCTCACGCAAGTGTTTTTGGCCGATTCAGGATCGGTATCAGTAGAAGTAGCGCTTAAAATGGCGATGCAATATTGGCAGGGACGCGGCGAATCGCGCGCACAGTTTTTGACCTTGCGTCATGGCTACCATGGCGACACGTTCGCCGCCATGTCGGTGACGGACCCTGATAATTCGATGCACAAACTCTACAAAGGGTTTCTGCCCCAGCATCATTTTGTGCCGTCGCCACAAAGCCGCTTTGACGGTGAGTGGAACCCTAACGACATACAGCCCATGCGCGACGCACTCGCCGCCCATCACGGCCAACTGGCCGCCGTGATCTTAGAGCCCATCGTGCAAGGCGCAGGCGGTATGCGTTTTTATCACCCTGAATACCTGCGTCAAGTGCGCGCTCTATGCGACGAATTTGATGTGCTGCTGATTGTGGATGAAATTGCTACCGGATTTGGCCGCACCGGTAAACTATTTGCGTGTGACCACGCGGGGATCAGCCCAGATATACTCTGCGTCGGTAAAGCACTGACCGGCGGCTACATGACCTTGGCTGCCACGCTAACCACCCGCCATGTGGCCGATACCGTCTGCAGCGGTGATGCAGGCTGTTTTATGCACGGTCCTACCTTTATGGGCAACCCTCTCGCCTGCGCCGTGGCCTGCGCCAGCATTGATACCTTGCTAGAAAGTGACTGGCCGCAGACCGTCGCGCACATCGAGAAGCAGCTAAAAACCGGCTTAGCACCTGCTCGCGCATTGGAATGTGTGGCGGACGTTCGTGTGCTTGGCGCAATTGGCGTGATAGAGCTGAATGACCCGGTGAATCTGGCCGATATTCAGCCTTTAATGACCGCACAAGGCATTTGGGTCCGCCCCTTCGGCAAACTGGTGTATGTGATGCCACCCTATTGCATCCGCGACGACCAACTCCACCAACTCACCCAAGGCATGATCACCGCAATTAAGCAGTTTTTTGGTGAGTAGACAAGGCGTCAGTCACGCTCGATGCCAAATTTGCCCCCAGTGTCCGATGGCGCCGTGCAACGGGCGCGCAGCCCACATTATGATAATTATTGGCATCATGCTGGCGCTTATGCCGACCTACGCGCTATTTAGAATTTTTGAATACAGAGCGCTTCGCTTACGGAATACAGAAGAGAACAAATCGCGCTCGTATCAGCTCTTTCCGTATTCCGTATTCCGTATTCCGTATTCCGTATTCCGTATTCCGTATTCCGTATTCCGTATTCCGTATTCCGTATTCCGTCAAATTGTGTCATTAACGGCGATGGCGCTAGCGATGGTTTTCACCCTTTTCGAACCGTGTATTTGTCATGATGCCTCACTCGGGGTACTGGCGACGTTAACTTTCGGGGCCGCAAACCCGCGAAAGATATTATGAACAGAAAGCAGCGCGCACACACCCACTACCACACCAAGGTGCCATGCTTCGCTAACGCCCAAGCTCAATAGCGCCATACTCATCAACGCAGAAATGATCATCTGTCCACCACCGGAGAGCGCAGCGACGGTGCCAGCTTGGTTAGAGTAAGGTTGCATCACCTGCGACTGGGCGCACGGCAGCGCAATCCCGTTACCAAACACCATAAAGAACTGCCCTATCATCAGCAATAAAGGATCCATCGGAGTGAACCATAACCAGACCGCAGAGATGAGCTGCATCACGGGTGCCATCAACAGCATACGCTTGGTACCCAAACGCGGCCGAATGCGCGAAACCAGCGCACTACCCAGCAATAAGCCACATGTCGGAATAAGCGCCCACAGCGCATATTGATCCGAGGTCATACCGATGCGCTCTTGCATTAAAAATGGCATCAGCGACACCGTGGTGATCACCAAGGTAAAATTCACCCAGCTAATACTGGCGAAATAAAGAAAATACGGTGTTTTTAGCAATGCGCCATAGCGACCGAGGATCACCTTCACATTAGGCAACGGCGAACGAGCGAGCATGCTTTCCTTGAACTGGAAAAACAGCACGCACCACACCAAGCTGGTGTACACCATCAGCAAAATAAAGATCGCCAGCCAGCCTAAGTTATGGTTAACAAAGCCACCAATCACAGGAGCCATAATAGGCGTAAATGAGGCGACCATGATCAGATATGACATGGCTTGAGGAAGCTGATCCCCCGAATACGAGTCACGGGTAAAGGCACGTGAGAGCACCGCACAGCAACCGGTGCCCATGCCTTGAATGCAGCGGCCAATCACCAAACCGGTGAAACTAGCACTAAAGCTCACCATCACGGTTAAGCCGATTAAAGAAAGTAACACGCCGGCTAATAACACCCGGCGGCGGCCAAGCGCATCCGAGATAGGTCCATAGATAAACTGTGATGGCCCAAAACCGAGTAGATAAGCAGAGATCAGCAGTTGGACATCATCCATACTGAGGTTAAAGTCTCGGGCTATCCACGGCAAAGACGGGAACACCAATCCCATACTGAACTGTCCAATGCTGACCGTTAAGCATGCCAGCAATACGGGCGACCAATTAAATGGACGAGTAGCCGATTGCATCCAATTTCCTGTGCATTTGCGTCGAGAGAAGAAAGGTAAGTGTCAAGCAAGCACGCGGCATAAATCACACTTTGATTGGCATAGTAACGCAATAAGCAACTGAGTGGTAACAAAAATTTAAAATTCGCTCACGTTAGGTTGGATGGAGGAAAGCGCGGCTAATGACGAAGATCGCACGTCAGCAAGATTGGCAACATGGCGCAAATTAAAGACATGAGATGGAACCCAAAAGCCCGATACGGTCTCACGAATCGGGCATCTTAACTATTAAGCGCGACGCGCATTTAAAAAGCGGGTTCAATCGTGCCTTTAAACGTCTTTTCAAGGAAGTCTCGGGTTTGTTGGGACTGAAATAGCGCCACCAAACGTTGTAGGTCGGGGTTGTCTTTATCTTCTTCGCGGGCGGCCACAACCATTACCGCCAAGGGAGCATTTTTCGACTCCAAGAAAATACCTTGCTCACTCGGGCTTAATCCCGATGACATCACATAGTTCATGGTGATCGCCGCCGCATCGACATCCTGTAAGCTGCGTGGCAGTTGTGCCGCCTCAACCTCAACAAATTCGAGTTGTTTAGGATTGGCGATGATATCTTGCAAGGTAGCTTTGAAGCCGACACTGTCGGCTAAGGTAATTAACCCCGCCTCTTGCAGCAATAACAATGCGCGCCCCGCGTTGGTAGGATCGTTGGGGATCGCAATTTGTGCGCCATTCGGCAGCGCATCAACATGCTCAACGCGATCAGAGTAGATCCCCATCCGCATCAAAATGGAACGTCCCATCGATACCAACTGGCTACCGTTGTTTTGGTTGTAGTTATCCAAAAACGGCTGATGTTGGTAACTGTTGAGATCTAAGCTATCATCCGCCAAGCCAGCATTGGGGGAAATATAGTCAGAAAATTCGACCACCTCGACCGCAATGCCCTCGGCTTTTGCTTGCTTGGCAACCGCTTCAACGACTTGGGCATGCGGCCCCACTGTGGCGCCAACTTTGATCACCTTATCCTTTGGTTCTGAGCAGCCAATCAGCGTAAGCGTCAGTCCGAGAGTGAGAATAAAAGAAGCACGTAGAGATTTCATCAATCGGTAATCCTTTCCGAAAAGCCATTTAGACATCTATACTGCCAAATAAGAAAAAGATGTCAATCATTGTTTATGCGATTCTCTGGAAGCTTGATCGCTTGTCGCTAAGGGCGCGTATTAGTCAGCATGTTCAATTAATTATCAGGAGGCGCGGATATGACCAAGCTGTTTCCTTTGCCCCTATTTTTGTTACCGGGTGGCAGAGCAAAACTACGTATTTTTGAACCCCGCTATTTACGGTTGGTGCGCGAATGTACCGCCAACGGAGAAGGGTTTGTCCTTGCAATGATGCAAGGTCAGCGGCTTTATAAATACGGTACTTTGGTCGATATCGTTGATTTCGAGACGCTTCCCGATGGATTGCTGGGCATAACCATTGCGGGCCGACAACGGGTGGAAATTATGTCAACCGAACAAGCGCCCGACAAATTGTGGTTGGGTGATATACGTACCCTGCATGATTGGCCACACGATGATTATGTCGATAATACGGACGATGAGGTGCAAGCGCGCATTGCCACCAGCCTCAAGCACATATTTGCTGCTCATCCTGATCACGCCGAGCAGTATGAACAGCCTCATTTCGAGGATGTCACCTGGGCGTGTCAGCGTTGGTTAGAGATTCTGCCCCTCACGAGTGCGCAGAAACAATGGTTTATCGCACAAGACTCCGCCGATGAGGCCAAGCAATTCATTCACCAACTGCTTGAAGAACACGTCGAGTGATCCAAATGATTTGTGGTGCGTATTGGGTTGTCAGATGGACGGCACTGACAGATAGGACTCAACTATGACTGCGCCTCAAACCATGTATACTGAAGCTTCAACCTCGAGACGGAATACACGTACCACAATGACTGACGTGACGAAGGAAGAGTTGGCGGAGCTATTATTACGCGTTGCGGAACAGCGAGATCGTGTCGCTTTTGAGCGTTTGTTTCACTTTTTTGGCCCGAAGATCCGATCTTATGGGTCCAAACATCTGCGCGCAGACGGACAGGCAATGGAGCTTGTCCAAGAGACCATGTTGGTAGTGTGGCGAAAAGCCCATCTTTACAACGCCGAGAAAGGGGCGGCAACGACCTGGGTGTTTACCATCATGCGTAACATTAGTTTCGATATGCTCCGCAAGGTGCAATCGAACCGCGAAGACAATTTTAGCGACGAGATTTGGCCGATACTGGAATCCGGTCAACAAGACAATGAAACCGACTCAGGTGCTCAGCACATGATGGATCAGGAATTATTATCCTTCATTGATGAATTACCTGAAGTACAACAACAGGTGGTGCGTGGTGTGTACTTAAAGCAACTCACCCACCAAGAGCTATCGGACCAACTTAATGTTCCATTAGGGACCGTGAAGTCGCGTTTGCGACTCGGGCTCGAGAAGCTGCGCAATCATCTGGAGGTCAACAATGATTAAATATCATCCTTCTTCCGAACTGCTGGATGCCTTTGCAGCCGGCCAATTACCGACATCCATGGCGATTGCTCTCTCTGCACACGTTGAATTATGTCAACAATGCCGTAAGCATGTGAGTGCGAAAGAAGAAGCGCTAGCATTAGCTGCGTTTGAAGAGGCTGAGACCGAGCACGAGTTCGCGGCAGGCACTCTGCCTTGGGACGATGATCTAGAAGCGGACATGATGAGTGCGATTTTCGACGCACCTGAACAAGACGAGGCATCACGCATTCAAGTCGCTCGCTCTAACGAGATTAGGGTTGGAGACAAAACCTACACACTACCACGCGCACTGCAGCGTTTTAGTGATTCGAATTGGTTATCATTCGGCAAGGTGCAACGCGCAAGGCTGAATCTTGAAGAAGGCGCCACACGTGCGAGCTTCTTACATATCGACGAAGGCGGCTCGGTTCCAGCCCATACACACAAAGGCTATGAGCTGACGCTGTTACTCGATGGCACCTTTGAAGATGAAAGCGGGCAATACTCGCCGGGTGACTTTATTTTGTTGGATAGTCGACATCATCACACCCCCTCCACCAAAGACGGGTGCCTGTGCTACACGGTCGCGAATGCGCCACTGCACTTTACTAAGGGTGTGAGTAAGCTACTTAATACCGTGGGTCATGCGATTTACTAAAAATCCTTGTGCTAGTTGTTATCCTATCTTTGGCGGCGAAAGCCGCCTTTTTTTATGCTGTTCAAGACAATAAATGCGTACAAATGCTCGGCGCATTAAAACGATTTCCTCACATCTAGCGCCGTGATAACAGAATAATTACACTAAAGAAACTTTCATTTAATGCCAACTGACTGACAGAATCCCACCTAACTAGTGCAAAGTATCAATTTTCACTTTACATAGGGTGAATCAAACTGGTTTAATTCCCCACTTCTAACGATTCATTAACAGCCATTGATAAAAAACACAGTGAAGTGAGACACACATGAGTCAAACACAACTCGCCAGTATCAGCCGAGGTCACTCGTTGGTACTTCAAATCGTTATAGGTATTCTTGCCGGGGGCGTACTCGCCTATCTGTCGCCTGAGTTGGCGAGCACAGCAGGTTTACTTGGTAAGCTTTTTGTTAGCGCACTGAAAGCAGTTGCACCCATTTTGGTCTTCGTTTTGGTTGCTGCCTCTATCGCTAACCAAAAGAAAGGTCAGCGCGCCAATATGCGCCCTATTATTTTCCTCTACCTGCTCGGCACGCTGGCGGCATCCTTGACCGCGGTTACCATGAGCTTTTTGTTTCCGACGACCTTACAGTTTGCCGCAACCGATGCAGCTGTCGCGCCACCGGAAGGCATTACCCAAGTATTAAACACCTTGCTGTTTAATATTGTCGATAACCCAGTCAACGCTCTGATGTCCGGCAACTATATCGGTATTCTCGCGTGGGCGATTGGTTTGGGCATTGCCTTACACCATGCATCAAGCGAGACCAAACGCGTCTTCTCTGACGTGTCTGAAGGCGTGTCTATGATTGTGCGCTTCGTGATCCGTTTTGCGCCCATCGGTATTTTTGGCCTTGTCGCCAACACCTTGGCACAAAGTGGTTTTGATGCGCTGCTTGGCTACATTCATTTGCTTGGTGTGCTCCTTGGCAGTATGGCAACGATTGCGTTGATCGTTAATCCACTGATCGTGTTTTATAAAACGCGCCAAAATCCGTATCCACTGGTTTTCCGCTGCCTGCGTGAAAGTGGCCTTACCGCCTTCTTTACCCGCAGCTCAGCCGCGAATATCCCTGTGAATATGCAGCTGTGCCGTAAGCTCAAGCTTGATGAAGATACTTACTCTGTCTCGATTCCACTCGGGGCAACGATCAACATGGGTGGCGCGGCAATCACCATCACGGTTCTTACACTCGCCGCGGTACATACCTTAGGGATTGAAGTGGATATTGCCACTGCAATTCTGCTTAGCATTGTTGCCGCAGTGTCTGCGTGCGGTGCATCAGGCGTTGCTGGCGGCTCACTCTTGCTGATCCCACTGGCGTGTAACTTGTTTGGTATCCCACACGAAATTGCCATGGAAGTGGTCGGTGTTGGCTTTACCATTGGTGTGTTGCAAGATTCAGCAGAAACGGGGCTTAACAGCTCAACAGACGTAGTCTTTACCGCCGCAGCCTGTATGGGTGAAGAGCGTAAAAACGGATAAGCCGATAAAGGGCGTTTTATCGGCAAAAGGCGGATAGCGCTCCCATTCAGGTTTGATACAAAAAAGCAGGTGCTTGGCACCTGCTTTTTTCGTTTATGCGCTCGTTACTAGCCTTCCAGTACCTTCATGAGTAGTTTGCCGTCGTACATGGCTTGTTTCACCATCGCAGCGCCCGGCATGGTCGCTTGCGTGTAGAAATAACTTTCTTCTAGCACTAAGTTTTGGCTGTATAAAGGGATGGTTTGCGTCTTTAAGCATTCCATGATTGCTGGATAGAGCACCGATTTCGCCCGGTTAAACTCGCCGCCAAATAATATTTTTTCCGGATTAAATAAATTCACCACGATGGCGATCGCCGTTCCTAGGTGATGGCCAAGCTCTGTAATCACGCGTTGCGCCAACGCATCACCGGCGACGGCGGCATCACAAATCGCGTCAATGGTGAGGGTTTTACCGCGCAATTGACTAGGGTGCCCCTCTGCGAGCAAGGTTTCTACCTGCTCAATGACCGCGGCTAAACTTGCCACGGTTTCTAAGCAGCCATAATTGCCACAAAAGCATCGCTTACCAAATGGCTTCACTTGAATATGACCCAGCTCACCCACATTCCCCACGCGCCCTTGGAGTACTTTTCCTTCTAGGATAATCCCAGCCCCAACGCCATTGTGAACGGCAATCAGCACCGCGCTATCTGATTCTTTCGCGTTACCAAATAACTTTTCAGCCAGCGCCCACGAGCGGGTATCATTACCCACAAAAACCGGTAATCCTGTTTCTCGATGCAGGACGGGTCCCAATGGCATATGGCTAACCTCAAAGTGCGGCATTTGAATGACCGTTCCTTGCGCACTATTCACTAAGCCTGGCAACGACACCGCGATGCTTGTCACGCGATCCACCACGTCATGATGACGCGAAAAGAAGGCTTTAACGTACTCGACAACGGTCGCTAGCAAGGCCTCTTGAGGCATCACCGCCAACTCATGGCGTTCTTGTACCAGAATGTCACTGCTTAACGAGTGCAAAGCCATCGTGAGGTAACCGCGCCCTAAACGCATCGATAAGAATTGCCACCCGTCATTGTCCAGCATCAACCCAACGGCGGGTCGACCACGCATACTGGTTTCTTGAATTTGTGTTTCTTTGACAAGGTGTGCGTCCATTAGCTCACGGACAATTTTAGTAATACTGGCAGGTGCCAGCTGGCTGCGTTTGGAAAGCTCGATGCGCGAGATAGGCCCAAAGCGGTCGATCAAGTTGTAAACTGTGCCGGCATTTTTGCGCTTGATATGATCAATATGCCCCGGCTGCCCAATAATCATGCCCTGTCCTATTACTGCTGGGATCTGGCGATCCTATTCATGATGATGCGTATAATTGAATTTTTTTACTTTGCGAACTAATTGTGAAGCACAATAAGGTCGCCGCGTGATATCTATCACTTTAAGGTGTGAAAATCGCGTTTAGCCTCACGAAACCATACGATTTAGTAACTATGGTAAAAATCCAATCAATCGTGAAAAAGCAAGATCTGCGGAGGATAAATTGGCATAATGCGCCGTCGAATCGAACCGCCAGAAAGCATGATGTACCGAGTAAACGAAATATTTGAAACTATTCAGGGAGAAGGCACATTTACTGGCGTGCCCTCCGTCTTTGTCCGCTTGCAAGGTTGCCCTGTCGGCTGCGCTTGGTGCGATACCAAGCAAACATGGGAAACCGATGATAACGATCAGCAAGACAAGATATTTATTATCGATAAGTCAGAAGACTCGCCTGCTTGGTGCTGGCTGAGTGCGAAAGATATTGCGACAGAAATCACCCAACGCTATCAGGCTAAACACATTGTGATTACTGGGGGGGAGCCTTGCCTATACGACTTGGTGCCCTTAACCGAGGCGCTAGAAGCGGTTGGGTGTCAGTGCCAAATTGAAACCAGTGGCACATATGAGGTCAAAACCAGCCCGCAGACTTGGGTCACGGTGTCACCTAAAATCAATATGCGCGGCAAATTACCGGTACTAGCCAGTGCGATGGCGCGCGCGAACGAAATCAAACACCCTGTGGGTACCGAAAAAGACATTGCACAGTTAGATGCGCTGCTTGGCGACTGTCCACCTTCACCGAAGGCAACCATTGCGCTACAGCCGGTCAGTCAAAAGTCTCGTGCCACCAAGCTATGTATTGATACCTGTATTGCGCGCGGCTGGCGCTTGTCGATACAAACGCACAAATATTTAAATATTGCCTAGCGCAAATAGATAAAAACTCGGGTGTCGGCCGATACTTCGCGGGCGAGTTCAACCGCACGACATGAATAATATCGATCAAAAAGCCGAGTGTTATCACTCGGCTTTTATTTATTCACCGCGGTAAGTACAGCCTGCGGTGCAGGTTTCTTTCACCATTACCTTGCTTAATAAAGGCAGGTTTGGCTTGACCTGTTGCCATATCCAACGCGCCAACACTTCGCTGGTTGGGTTTTCCAGCCCTTCAATCTCATTGAGATAGTAGTGGTCAAGACGATCATAGATAGGCTTGAAAGCGGCTTTGATGTCAGCGAAGTCGATCACCCAGCCTGTGTGTGGGTCAACCTCTCCTTCAACATACAAACGCACCATAAACGAGTGACCGTGCAAACGCCCACATTTGTGCCCTTCTGGCACATTCGGTAAGTGGTGTGCGGCCTCAAAGGTAAATTCTTTAAACAGTTCAGTTGTCATACTGCCAAATCCCATCAACAACAAGATGGCGCATGCTACTCAACTTCCCTGACCGACACAATCTCTATCCCTGAGATCAGCGCGATTATAGCCAACGCAAACCGTTGCCCGTCGCAAAGGTGCGACAATTTACGTCGATGAAATCACACATTTTATATGGGAATCGCGGCATCTGGTGAGACACGGTTTAACATAGATCTGACAGAATTCAATTGACATACATATAATTTAATAACAAACGGTTGACTCATGCGCATGACTCTCGCGAGCAAACTTCTCCTTTCTCTTTTTCTCGTCTTCGCTCTGGTGCTTGTGACCTCGTTGGCCTATCAATCACATCAGCAAAAAGCGCTGATGACCTCGATAGTCAGTGAACAAACGCTCGATAAAGCGTCTAACTATTTCGATAGTCTGAATATGTTGATGCTGACCGGCACAATCAGCCAACGCAATACACTGCGCGACAAAATGCTTTCCCACAAGGGTATTGAAGAGGCACGTGTTATTCGGGCAGAAGCGATCACCCGCTTTTTCGGTCCAGGCAACCCTGAACAAGCCCCAAAAGATAATATCGACCAACGTGCGCTTGATGGCGAGACCATTGTCGAAACCTTTGACTCTGAATCCGGCAAGGGGTTGGTTGTGGCACTGCCAATGAAAGCCAGCAGTGATTATCGCGGGACCAATTGCCTACAATGCCATGTTGCCGAAGAAGGCACTGTGCTGGGCGTTATTCGACTCGAATATGACTTACAGCCGCTCTATGGCACCATTGATAAAGAAATGCTGATCACTGCTGGGATCATGGGCAGTATCGCTGTGTTGGGCTTTCTGATCTCACTGACAGTGATCCGTCGTTGGGTGGTGTCACCCCTCAAACACGTATCGGCCTTTATGAAGCGAACCAGTCGCGACAAAAACTTGGCTGAGCGCTTGAATGACACACGCAATGACGAGATTGGCGAGCTATGTAATAGCTGTGATCAATTACTCGATAATTTTTCTGCTAGCTTACAACAAGTGCAACGTACCTCAGAGACGCTGTCGTCTGAAGCGCTAAACCTCATTCGCGTCTCTGGGCATACCGACCAACTCGCCGATAGTCAACGTCATGAAACCAATGATATGTCTACAGCCATCAATGATGTTCAGCAGCATCAACACGACATTCAAAGCCGTACGAGCGAGGCCGCACAATTGAGCGAATCGGCCGCCACTAGCGCCAATCAAGGCAGTGAACTGGCCAACGTCGCCGCTAATGATATTCGTAAACTGATGGATGATATTGGTCAAGTACGCAGCCAGATTTTGGATGTAAACCAGCAAAGCCAACAAGTGACAACTATTTTGGGCGTGATCCGCGAAATCGCTGAGCAGACCAACTTACTCGCTCTGAATGCAGCGATAGAAGCCGCTCGCGCTGGTGAACAAGGTCGCGGCTTCGCCGTGGTCGCTGAAGAAGTACGTAACTTGGCCAGCCGTAGCCATGATGCAACCGGGGAAATCCAAACCATTATTGAAAACTTGTGTTCAGGCAGTGAAGCATCCGCCCAAGCGGTCGAGGCCACCACAGAAAGTGCGAATCAACGTGCCGAGACGGTGATGCAGCTCTCTGACGCCTTGGCTGATATTGCTGAGCAAGTGACCACAGTGAACAATAATACCGATGACATTAGCCAACAAAGCCAACATCAAGCACAAATGACCGACGCCTTGCTCGAGCAAGTTGGGCGTATTCAAAATCACGCTAACGATACCGCCAATAATGCGAATGAAGTGAAAGCAATCAGTGCAAATCTCGAACAACTGGTTGAACAGTTAGAAGGATTAATTGGACAATTTCAACTTTCAGACCGCCTCAAGCCTTGAAGCTACACAAGATACAGGTAAACTTGCTAGTCTAACTTGCAAATCCACTTTCTCGGTGGCAGTGACCACCGAGTTGCCCTAAACGGAGATAGAAGCGAATTATGACATACGCGCCTGTAGTAGACGTCCTGCGCGGCAAGGCGGCAGTCGACACTGAAGTGACTGTTCGCGGTTGGGTTCGGTCTCGCCGAGATTCCAAAGCCGGTATTTCTTTCCTCGCCATTTATGATGGCTCTTGTTTCGACCCTATTCAGGCCGTGGTCCCCAATGAGCTGGAGAATTATCAGCAAGACGTTCTGCGTTTAACTGCAGGCTGTTCTGTTGAAGTGACCGGTAATGTGGTGGAATCACCAGGGAAAGGTCAAGCGTATGAGCTTCAAGCCACTGCCGTGAAGGTAGTCGGTTGGGTTGACGATCCAGACACTTATCCTATGGCCAAGACGCGTCACTCGATTGAGTACCTGCGCGAAGTGGCCCATTTACGCCCTCGCTCTAACGTGATTGGTGCGGTAGCTCGTGTTCGTCATACCCTTTCTCAAGCCATTCATCGTTTCTTCCACGAGCAAGGCTACTACTGGATGTCTGCCCCGCTGATCACTGCATCAGACTGTGAAGGCGCCGGTGAAATGTTCCGCGTATCGACGCTGGATATGGCCAACGTGCCAAAAACAGAGCAAGGCGATGTCGACTTCGACCAAGACTTTTTCGGCAAAGAGGCTTTCTTGACCGTATCCGGTCAGTTAAACGCTGAAACCTATGCCTGTGCGCTGAGCAAAGTGTATACCTTTGGCCCCACCTTCCGCGCTGAAAACTCTAACACCAGCCGTCACTTGGCTGAGTTTTGGATGGTAGAGCCTGAAGTGGCCTTTGCCGATCTTGATGATGCTGCAGCGCTAGCAGAAGCCATGCTGAAATATGTCTTCAAGGCTGTTTTGGATGAGCGCCGTGACGACATGCAGTTCTTCGAGCAGCGAATCAATAAAGAGGTAATCACGCGCCTTGAGAAATTTGTTGAAGCTGATTTTGCCCAAGTTGACTACACAGACGCGATCACTATCTTGCAAAACTGCGGTAAGACGTTCGAGTTCCCTGTCGAATGGGGTATTGATCTCGCCTCAGAACATGAGCGCTATCTGGCAGAGGAGCACTTCAAAGCGCCTGTTGTGGTGAAGAACTATCCAAAAGATATTAAAGCCTTCTACATGCGTATGAACGATGATGGCAAAACCGTTGCTGCAATGGACGTATTAGCGCCTGGCATTGGTGAGATTATCGGTGGTTCACAGCGTGAAGAGCGTCTTGACGTGCTGGATCAACGCCTTGAAGAAATGGGCCTCGAGAAAGAAGATTTCTGGTGGTATCGCGACTTGCGCCGTTACGGCACTGTGCCTCACGCCGGCTACGGCCTCGGGTTTGAGCGCTTGGTATCTTACGTTACCGGTATGAGCAACATCCGCGACGTGATCCCATTCCCTCGTTCGCCACGTAATGCGAGCTTCTAAGTAAAAGACCATTCAAAGGCTGCGAGTACGCAGCCTTTTTCTTGCCTATTGTTACGCTTGGTATCTCTAGGCATGGCTGGTGGTTTCTATCCAAGAAAACAAGTGGTATAACGATCCCAGCCTGAGTTTCATTCATCATTAACCATGGACGACACCAATGTTTGAGAAAATTTCTGCCGCTCCCGCCGATCCCATTTTAGGACTGACTGAAGAATTTAAAGCGGATCCTCGTGAAACGAAGATCAACTTGGGGGTCGGCGTATACAAAAACGAGCACGGCGAAACCCCTGTGCTGAAAACCGTAAAAAAGGCCGAAGCATTGCTGCTCGAAAAAGAGAGCACCAAATCCTATCTAAGCATCCCGGGCACTGCGGAGTACGGCCTTGCCGTTCAGCAGCTTCTATTCGGTGAGCAGGCTTCGGTTATCAAGGATAAACGCGCTCAAACTGCACATGCGCCTGGTGGTACTGGGGCGTTACGCCTTGCTGGCGAGTTCATTAAACGCCACCTTGGTGATGTCACGGTATGGATCAGCAACCCAACGTGGGCTAACCACAAGGGCGTGTTTACTGCCGCAGGCCTACCTCTCGCCGAGTACACCTACTACGATGCCGCGAAGAATGACAAAGATTTTGCCGGCATGGTCGCGGATC
The DNA here is from genome assembly GCF_001996125.1 of Salinivibrio sp. PR932. NCBI lineage: Bacteria > Pseudomonadati > Pseudomonadota > Gammaproteobacteria > Vibrionales > Vibrionaceae > Salinivibrio > Salinivibrio sp. PR932. Next base: position 33,456 of record NZ_MUFM01000028.1, read on the forward strand.
TAGAAAAAGCAAACAGTGGTGATGTGGTTTTGCTTCACGGCTGTTGTCATAACCCAACCGGTATCGATCCGACCGATGCGGAATGGAAAGTCTTGGCTGAGCTATGTCAGCGCAAAGGCTTACTGCCGATGTTTGACTTTGCCTATCAAGGGTTTGCACAAGGTGTTGAAGAAGACGCATCTGGTCTACGTATCTTTACGCAAACCTGCCCAGAACTGTTGATCGCCAGCTCCTTCTCGAAAAACTTTGGCTTATACAATGAGCGTGTGGGCGCGTTCACTTTGGTTGCACAAGATCAGCAACAAGCCGTAACTGCCTTTAGCCAAGTGAAAGCCATCGCGCGCGTGATCTACTCTAACCCACCAGCCCACGGCGCAGGTATTGTGACAGAGATCCTCAATAATCCCACGCTAAAAGCAGAGTGGCATCAAGAACTTGCTGATATGCGCGATCGCATTAAAACCATGCGAACCGAGTTTGTAGCAACATTAAAAGACAAAGGCGTTAATCGCGACTTTAGCTTTATCGAGCAACAAAACGGGATGTTTTCTTTCTCTGGCTTGACCAAAGATCAAGTGAACGCGCTAAAAGCCGAACACGGTGTTTATATTGTCGGCTCTGGTCGCCTTAATGTGGCGGGTATGACGCACACCAATATGGAGCCACTTTGCACTGCCATCGCAAAGGTTTTAGACTAAGCGCCACTGTCATCGAAATGTCATAAAGGGCCGACAGGCCCTTTTTTTTGTCGATGGATCAATTGAAGCAACATTATATTAACAAAAATATCATTAAAAAGCCCATAGCCGCTAGACTAAAACTAATAAGGCTCTTATGAACTGTGATCAGAAAGATAAATACTATGAGTGGTAATGAAGTTGTATTTGGTGACGATGAACGCCTCGTTTCGACCACCGATAAACGTGGCGTTATCACCTACTGTAATCCAGAATTTATTCGTATTGCTGGCTTTGACGACGACGAATTGATGGGTGCACCCCACAACATCATTCGCCATGCTGACATGCCCAAAGCCGCTTTTGCGGACATGTGGCGAAACCTCAAAGCCAATCAACCGTGGCGAGGCATCGTTAAAAACCGCTGTAAGAACGGCGATTATTACTGGGTTGATGCTTACGTGACCCCAATCTATGAACGCGGTCAGGTAACAGGCTATCAGTCGGTACGGGTCAAGCCAGATCCCGCGGTGAAACACCGAGCTGCCCAGATCTACAAAAAATTACGTGCGGCCGAAAAAGGAGGCAAATCACTGGGGGGGGTCTCCATTGAGAACATTCCCGGCGCCGCTAAACTGGCACTGCTTATCGCCGGCCTCGCGGTTGCGCCGCTCTCCCTCGCCTTTGCTCCCAGTATCAATGGATGGGATATCGCCAGCGCTGTCGCCATGCCTGCCATATTAGGCACCCTATTTCGCGATGAGCTGTTGACGCTACCCGCTTTGATCCGTGGCTATCAAGCCGACTATGACAGTATTAGCCGCTATATTTATGCAGGAACAGGCTTAAGCTCAATCGCTGACTACAAGGTTAAGATGCTGCAAGCGCGGATCCGTACCATCCTCGGCCGTATGTTGGATGCCTCTTTGTCTCTCAATCGCTTTTCTGATGAATTGAGCGCCCTCTCGCAGCGTGTTTCTCAAGCGATCAATACCCAAAGCCATCAAATCACCTCGGTGGCCAGCAATATTGACCATGCCTCAGACTCGGCCAATAAAGTGTTAGAAAACGCGCAGCAAAGTGCTGAGCTACTGCAATCAGTACAACAACAAAGCCAAGAGACACAAGCGCTGCTTCATCAAACCGGTGAGCAGCTTCAAGCCCTAGCCAAACAGTCTGAAAGCTCATTATCCGCGACACAGCAGCTTTCTGTGACCGCAGAGCGAGTCACCGATTCAATGAGTGAAATCAGTGGTATTGCTGAGCAGACCAATTTGTTAGCTTTAAATGCCGCAATTGAGGCTGCGCGTGCCGGTGAACAAGGTCGCGGATTTGCGGTTGTCGCTGAGGAAGTCCGCGCCCTATCTAGCCGCACGCAAGGCGCAACAGAGCAAATTCAGCAATCTATCCAAGAGATGCACGATACCATTCAACAATGGCAAGCGCAGATCCATGTTAGTCACGAGCAAACCCAGCAATGTGTCGATACCACAGATCATAGTATTGCCAGCTTAAACGCGGTGACGACGGCGATTGACGATGTGGTATCGCGTACCAGCGAAACCCATCACTCAGCACAGGCCCAACTGCAGACTTTTAATGATATTAATCGCGATATCCATGCCATTGAATCGGTATCACAGCAGAACCTCAATGAAGTGAACGATGTTTCGCAAGCAAGTGCAGAGCTGCGCGACAAAGTCCGTCAGTTTCACGATATTGCCAAACAGTTTGAATAGTCACACCTTGGCCACTCCATGACTGGTCAAGAACAAGCTCGGTTCTGACTGTCATAAAAAACGCCCGCCATCTCACGATGGGGGCGTTTTTGCATCGTTTCGCTTACTAGGCGTCTCTCTAACTAATTGATACCGTGCAGAAATTCAGCGCGCGTCGCAGCATTCTTTTTGAATTGACCACCTAAAGCAGTGGTGGTTGTCTCACTGTTCGCATCCATCACCCCACGCGATTTCACACAATAGTGTGTTGCTTCGATACGAACCGCAACATTGTCGGTTTCAAGTAAGGTTTGCAATGCCACCAGGACCTGACGCGTTAATCGCTCTTGTACTTGGGGACGTTGAGCGAAGAAGCGAACAATGCGATTGATCTTGGATAGCCCAATCACTTTCTTATCCGGTAAATAGGCGACCGTTGCGCGCCCATCAATGGTCACCAAGTGGTGCTCGCAGGTACTGGTGACTGAAATATCCTTCACACGCACCATCTCGTCGCAACCCATCTTGTTTTCAATCATGGTTACTTTAGGGAACTGCGTGTAATCCAAGCCCGAGAAGATCTCGTCCACATACATCTTTGCGATTCTTGCTGGTGTCTCCGCCAAGCTGTCGTCAGTCAAATCAAGATCAATAGATTGCAGGATTTCACGCATGTGAAATTCAATTTTTTCTTTTCGTTCTGCCGCAGACAACGCTGACTTTGCTGTCATCGGTGTCTCAATACCACGAGCAACCAGCGCTTCCTGAACTTTTTTTGCAGCATCGCTCAATGCCATGATGGATTCCTTTTAGGTCTGGCCTAAGTTGTTCTTTTCAGTACACACATTGCCCGCGAACGGATCAGTGCTGTCATTTAATAGAAGAATAACGTTAATCATTTAAAAATACACCTTGTGAATACTATGGCTTTTACTACTTGACCCATAAATGCGCACTTAAGTGTCAAGCCAAGTGAACACGGGAGGTTTGCATGTCTGATTCACTCCACAAGGTCTGTTTTTTTCTTTTCGATGTACCGTCAAATCAGTTGGCCGTCATCAAGGCTTCAARTTAATGAAACATATTTGTCATGTTTCTTTCCTAAAGTGCCTCTCGTTCGAAACAACAAACCGCGACTCATCGCAAATAAGGGATACGATATGAAATCTAAGGTCTTTGGCGCCATCATGATGGCAGGTGCCATGTTCTCTGCCTCAGCAAGTGCACAAGAAACTGTTTCAATCTCTGGCTCAACGTCAGTAACCGAAGTCATGGAAGTGTTGGCTGAAACCTATCATCAGCAACACCAAGACACCTACATCGAAGTACAAGGCACAGGTTCGTCAGCAGGTATCAAAGCCGCTAAAAACGGCACTAGCTATTTTGGCATGGCTTCACGCGAGCTAAAAGCTTCTGAAAAAGAGTCTTCACTAAAAGAAACAGTCATTGCCCGTGATGGCATCGCTGTTGTTGTCAATAACGCCAACGGCGTCAAAAACCTCACTGCAGACCAAATCGCTAAAATCTATCGTGGCGAAATCACCAACTGGTCAAATGTCGGTGGCGAAAACAAACCTATCGTTCTGGTGACACGTGACACGGCTTCGGGCACGCGTGGTGCATTTGAAAGCATCATGGGTCTGAAACGTAAAGTGAACGGCATGAAAGTGTCAGCCATTTCACAAAAAGCACAAGTCGCAAATGGTAACGGCGTTGTGAAGACCATTGTTGCCAACAACCCACTTGCAATTGGTTACATCTCTCTAGGCTCCGTGGATGATTCCCTAAAAGCACTGAGTGTTGACGGTCATGCACCGACTACTGAAGCCGTGGCAGCGGGTGACTACAAAGTTGCACGTCCTTTCTTAGTACTTCATAAAGAAGGCACTACCTCAGCAGCGGCGGACGATTTCCTCAACTGGGTACTGTCTGCAGATGGCCAGAAGATTGTTGCAAACCAAGGTTATATCGCTGTTAAGTAAGTAGAATTTTGGCCCAGCAAATGGCTGGGCCTTCTTTTGTTACATCCTTAGCCATTTTTGGCATGGAGTTGTTATCATGACCATCGCATCCGAACAGGTAAATAATGTCTCGGGCTCGAGTCTCACTAAACGCACTCGAGTTGACTGGCGAGAAAAGATTTTTCACGCCTTGTTTTTATTCAGTGCCATTGTAGGCGTGTTATCACTTGCCACCATTGGCTACTTTATTTTCCGCGAGAGTATTCCTGCACTCTCTGCCGCTGGCTTCACCGATATCGTATTTGGTAGCGAGTGGCTTCCGCCCGCGCTCTACGGCATTGCGCCCATGATTGTGGCGTCATTGGCCTCCACCGCAGGGGCTGTCCTTTTGGGCGTGCCTGTCGCTGTGCTCACCGCTGTCTTTATCGCGGAAGTCGCACCGAAATGGCTCGCCAATATCATCCGCCCGGCGGTTGAGCTCCTCGCAGGCATTCCATCGGTGGTTTATGGCTTCTTTGGTCTGGTCATCATCGTTCCGTTGATCCAAGACATCTTTAATGTTCCGGCGGGCAACACCCTACTTGCCGGTGTCATCGTGTTGGCCGTCATGATCTTACCAACGGTCATTACGGTGTCTGAAACCTCGCTACGCGCCGTACCTCGTGCCTATAAAGAAGGCTCTCTGGCACTTGGTGCATCATCGATGTTTACGATCTTTAAGCTGCTTGTGCCTGCTGCTCGCTCCGGGATTATGACGGGTGTGATTTTAGGGATTGCACGTGCGTTGGGCGAAACCATGGCGATCATCATGGTGATGGGTAATGCCCCAGCGATGCCAGAAGGGATTCTCGATTCAGCGCGTACCCTTACCGCCAATATCGCATTAGAAATGTCTTATGCCACGGGCGTGCATGCCAGTGCCCTGTACGCGACCGGTGTCGTCTTGTTGATTTTCATTATGTTACTCAACGGCGCGCTGCTCTACCTGAACCGCGAGAAAGCGAGATAAGTTATGTTGTCACGTCAATTACAAGATAAATTAGCCTTAGGGTTTATTTGGACAGCAGCAGGCTTAACCGTCGGCTTTCTGTTCTGGATAATCTGGTACATTCTGAGCAACGGCCTGCAGTATGTTGACTGGTCATTCATTTCCAGCGACTACACGCGCATTGGTGAGTCCTCCGGGATTTGGCCGATGATTGTCTCTACCGTCTATATGGTACTCGCCTCGATTGCCATTGCGGCGCCACTGGGGATCATGACCGCGATTTACCTCACCGAATATGCGAAAGTGGGCAGTAAGCTAGTCAAAGTCATCCGCTTTTGTACCGAATCACTGGCAGGCATTCCTTCAATTATATTTGGTCTGTTTGGCCTCACGTTTTTTGTGGCGGTACTGGGGCTCGGCTTTTCGATTCTTTCCGGTGCGTTGACGCTCAGTATTTTGATCCTTCCGGTGATTATCCGTACCACTGAGGAAGCCTTAATGGCCGTCCCTCAAACCTATCGCGAGGGATCGTACGGACTCGGTGCGTCCAAAATCTACACCATTTGGAAGTTAATCCTGCCCAGCGCGATGCCAGGGATTATCACCTCAATCATTCTTAGTGTAGGTCGCGTAATTGGCGAGTCTGCACCTGTTTTCCTCACTGCCGGTATGGTGGCGCGTATCCCTGATACATTGCTTGATTCAGGACGCACGCTTACGGTGCATTTGTATAAGCTCACACAAGAGCTTTACACCGTCCATGAGTGGCACCAAGCCTACGCCACTGCCACCGTACTGATTGTTGTCGTGCTGGTTATCAACATGCTAACCAAACTCATTGCACGCCGATTCAATAAAGCGACTTATTAACGCATTCTGAGGCCCGACATGAACAAATTTGAAATCAATGATTTAAATCTTTATTACGGTAACGGTGAAAACCACGCGCTTAAAAGCATCAACTTGCCGATTCCCGCCAAGCGTGTCACCTCGTTGATTGGTCCTTCTGGTTGTGGGAAATCAACCCTATTGCGCTGCTTGAATCGCATGAACGATTTAATTGAAGGTGTCCAAATTGACGGTCGACTCACCATGGATGATCAAGATATCTATGGCAATATCGACGTTGCCGGCCTACGGATTAAAGTGGGCATGGTGTTTCAAAAGCCTAACCCCTTCCCAATGAGCATTTACGACAATGTCGCTTATGGCTTACGCGCCCAAGGCATTAAAGATAAAAAGCACCTAGATGCAGTGGTTGAAAAATCACTACGTGGCGCAGCATTATGGGATGAAGTCAAAGATCGTCTCAAGGCCCATGCTTTTGGGCTGTCTGGCGGTCAGCAACAGCGCTTATGTATTGCTCGCACGATTGCGATGGAGCCGGAAGTGATTTTGATGGATGAGCCCACCTCTGCCCTCGATCCTATCGCGACGAAAAAAATTGAAGACTTGATGGAGTCATTAAAACAAGACTACACCATCGTCATTGTGACGCACTCCATGCAGCAAGCCCGTCGTATTTCCGACCGCACTGCGTTCTTTTTGATGGGAGAGCTGGTGGAACATGATGAAACAGCCACGCTCTTTGCACAGCCGCAAGATGACCGAACGCGAGGCTATGTGAACGGTGATTTCGGTTAAATACGTCGCTGCCAATAAAGTGTCATAGAGTTGTGATTAACTAACTAGGCACTTGTTTGCATCGGTTCCTAACTCCAAACATAACGATAATAATTCACGCGATGGTATATCTTGGCCCCTCTACCGGGGCCTTTTTTTTGCGCGGGATAAAAATAAACAAGAAATTGACATTGATGCATCGATTCACTGCCACAATAAGACCCATAAGGTCACGTCTCCAGTGTAGGAAGAATCATCATGAAAAAAGTGTTATTAGTCGCTACGTTGGCGAGTATCGGCGCAACCGCTTGCAGCAACGATTTAACCACTGACCCGTCAAACCAAAACGCAATCACCGTTGAGACTATCGCTCAAAAGTGGCAGTTGGCAATGGTCGATGACCAAACCATCAGTGCGGAAGGCGCACCAACCCTTACGGTTAGTACTGACATGGTCGCGAGTGGTTATACCGGGTGTAACCGCTATTTCGGCAATGCTCAGCTCGAAAACAACCGTTTTCGTATTGACCGGATGGCGAGCACACGTATGGCATGTGCCTCTCAAGCGATGGATATGGAATTCACAGTCAGTGACGTACTCAGCGACTGGAGTCAAATCAACATAACGGACAACCAACTAACACTTGCTAACGATAAGACGACGCTGACGTTTAACGCCGTGCAAAGCAACACTACGCCGTAGATAAACCAAACGGCGCCCCTCGGGCGTCGTTTTTTATTCTATCTCCATCCAATGCCAGCGTTCTGGTTCATCCGCCCTCGCCCGAGCGAGGGCTATCTCCCCGTAAGAGCACATTCTCGCCACCGTCATTTGCTCGTGATCGCTGAGCGTTACCCCACCGACATAAACGTCGACTAACATGGCACCCTCTTCCCGTTCAAACGGTAGCTGCAAGCGTTTTACCGTCAGTAAGCACTCTTCAGCCAGTCGCTGCGCGCCTTCTGTGCGCGGTAATATCGCGACAAATTGGCTGCCACTGTATCGGCATAACAAATCACCTGGGCGCTTCAGCATATTGTCTAATGCTTCTGACAAGCGACGAAGCACTTGATCTCCTGCTAAACGGCCATACTTGAGGTTGTAATCCGATAAACGCTCAACTTCCACAATCATCAAGCTCAGCGGGGTTTCTTCTCGCAGTGCCCGCTGAATTTCACGTTCTAACTCCGCTTCAAAATGGCTGCGATTGTACAGTCCGGTTAAACCATCACATTTCGTCATCGACTCGAGTTTGGTGTTTGCGTCCCGTAATGCACGGGTTTTCTGATCAACCTGTGCCTGCACGGTTAAGGTCCTCAGTTGTAGCCGATACAGCAGGTAACTGATGATAATAAAAATGATGGTGCCTGCCGCGAACACCCAATAAGGCATGTAGGACTGGCGTGCAGTCACATATTCAGCCGTCGGATACCCTTCCACTTGCCATTCTCTGCCTGCGAAAAATACCGGGAGTGACTGCTGGGTTAACGCCTTGTTCACCGGTGAACTGAGAGTGGCTATTTGGCTATGCAAAAGCTGAGGATTTCGCTCATTGGTAATGTCATTAAGCGAGAAATTAATCCCATCATTAATCACCGTATTAATCGCGAGATTAACAAGCTCACCAATATCAATGACAGCAACTAAAAAGCCGCGAAGGTCACTCGTTTCCTCACCACTTAACTGTTCTGGGTCACGGAGAATCGGCATAATTAGCAAAAAGCCCTGTACGCTGCCATACGCCCTTTTGACCGTTGTCGCGGGCGTTGCAACAGGCACACCGGTGTTAAAACTGGTTTTAAGGGCTTGGCGAGTCACCGCAGTCGACCCCATATCATATCCGATAACAGACTGATTACTGCTCGCGCTCGACGTAAAACGGATAGGAAAGTACATATCTCGCCGCTGAGCGGGGACCAATGCCCCTGTCTCATCAAACTCAACAATATCGGTTCCCTGTTGTGAGTCCCCTTGCATCGCATCTTGGACATAGTGCCGCCGTTGATGATGCATCACTATATCGACCCACTCAATTGACTTAAAACTTAGGTGCCGCTCCAACACACCTGATGTCATCGGTTGGAAGTTGCGAGCATTAAGGCGATGGCCCGCATCAAAATGATTTTTCACCGCATACAGAAGCTCTAAACCAAGATTGACTTCCCTGCCCAGTGCCATAGCAGCATTATTGACATCTTTTTGGACTTCTTTGCGAATCGCATTTTGCTCAGATTGGAACAGCAAATGTCCAGTCAGCGCAGAGAAACCTATCCCCACGAGGACTGTTATCACAATGATGCTCCAAGCGCGTCGCGGCATTCCAAACGTCCTTCTGTCTGTATCCTGTTGCCGAGAATTCGGCTGCTTTTATATAAAATTTCGCCACATTAAGCGTAGTGCTTCACAGCTCGGGCGATCAATTTTTTAACAAAAACCAAACAATTGTCACGAATAAGGTCAGCGCACTTTGAACAGAATGCTAATCAAGGAAGACAGAAAAGGCCCACTCCAAGTCTGGGTGAGCCTTCGCTAAAACGGTAAGTCACTAAAACAATCGGTTATTTCAATTTCAATTGGTTGGTTAGCGGATCGTACTCACAACCAATGTCGTTAAATTTGTCTCGGATTTGCTCATCGTCTAGGTCGAAATGGGCCATCAATGATTCAAGGCTATCGCACTCTAAACGCAAACGTTCATTGGCAATACTGAAAAATATTGCCCCATCCAAACGATGAATATTGTTGATGTCCATGGTGGCCTCTCCTTATCTCGGCTGAACCCGTTGGGTCAACAAAGCTCGGTTTTAAGTATAGAAATACTCGGGGCCACTCGCCAAATCATCCCATCACAATGGTGTTTAGGCTAACACTGGCAGCGAACAAAAAACCAAACCCAATCATTAAACGCCACCATGCAGGTTTGGTGTGTTTGAGCAAATGCCAAATGGATGCGGCAATACCCAACAAGCCTAATCCAACTCCTGCAAATAAAGCATTAATATTCACAGTGCTGAATGTCGTGAGCGATGCTGCCACAGCAACCAGTAATACCGTGGCCATCAAGGCCAGCACGCTCGCGAGAGGCAATAAGTTATCAAACGCTTGTAAGCGTGATTTGGCTCTAACTAACAGGCCGTGTCCGGCACTGGCTCCCAGAAGTACCACTTGCAGCAAGCCAAATACAGCGACCATCCAGCCCTGACTCGCCGTAATGATTAACCATGCAACACATGCCGTTAAGTTTGCGACATGCAGCAAAGGAATGGGACCGGAGTGACGCGTTTTGCCCGTTTTTGATCGAAACGCAAATAAGCCTAAAAACAGAAAGGGTATAGTGGCTAAGAAACTAGATGGAACCAAGATCACCCATGCGAACACCAACACCCAATATGCATGGTGGAAACGGCCTCGCTGGCCCGGACAGATTTCACCTTTAAGCAACGCCAACGACAAGACAAGTTGCGCACCCAAAATAGCTGAAACGAGGGAAGGAGCAACATACGCGTACATAGAAACAACACCTTATGGCGATCAATAAAAAACCCGCAACTGTGACTACTTTTTACGGTAAACAACTGGCGGGATCACATTAGATTGAATAAGTACTGTAAATACGTACAACAAACTGGAAGGTTTGCGCACGAATACCACACTAATGACAACTAAAAACGAATCAAAACAACATCGCGATCATAACAAAAATAGGCGCGCTACCGGAACCTTTGTACACGCAGGAGCAAACATGAGCGCAATGACTGAAAACATGAGTCATGTTGTCTACAAGCTTCAAATCTCTTTTCTCGAGCTTTGGAGCGCAAAAAAGCATGCCAATAGCTTTAACAATACTCGTAGTACCTATTTACGTAGTCGCTTGTGTGTGCTTTGCTATGTTTGGGCTGCGCTTACCATCGCTTGGTCTCCCGCCGACTTTCTTTTTCTCGGAGACAAAGCGATCGCGGCACAACTTTCCGTTCAGCGCTTGATTCTTGCCGCGTTCCTGATCGCGATTGGCTTTTCAGTCAATAAAGTGAATAACCTTAAAGCCGCCAAGCTGGGCTTGATGGCAATGGTCTGTGTCACCAACCTTTTTTACTTCTCTGCCAGTCATACATTAGGCTTTCCCTCCGAGAACAGTGTTTTTTCATACAGCTACACCCTATTGCCCATTATCCAAATAGTCATGCTGACGATTTTCCCGCTCACGATGAGAGAGAGCTTGACACTGATGAGTGTCACCCTCGCGTGCCATTTATGGGTCGATTCATTTAGCGGTGTATTGCTCAATCCGGATAATATTTCGTCCTACTGGCTGCAAACGGTAATTGCTCTGATGGTGTTATGGTCACAGCTTTCACAGTTGCATATGATTCTCAGGCTGTATCGCCAAGCCACGCTAGATCCGCTGACCGGTATTTATAACCGCCGTATGCTCTTACAGCTGGCGATGCGTGCCTTATCGATCAGCGAAGATAGGCACTCTCCTTTCTCCGTCCTGATATTGGATTTGGACAAGTTTAAACGTATCAACGATAAATGGGGCCACTACGCGGGCGATGTGGTTTTGCAGTCTTTCACACGTGCCGTGCAAGAACGGCTGCGCAAATCAGACATTTTTGGTCGCTTTGGCGGTGAAGAGTTCATCGTATTTCTCCCCAAATGCAATGCCGACAGCGCACAGCAGATCGCAGACCGATTACTGAACGGAATTCGCGCCATGGATGTGTTTATTGACGAAAGAGACGCGCCTCTGAAAGTGACAGCATCAATTGGCATTTCCAGCTATCAAACTGGTGATACATTGTCGTCACTGATAGAGCGCGCAGACAGCGCTCTCTATCAAGCGAAAGCAGAAGGTCGCAACTGTACGCGTCAATATCAAGTCGGCCAGCACTATCCCAACGATGCCAGAGAAACCGCAAGCTATATCAATAGCGCCCTAGAAACCAGCTAGTGCCATTAATGGCTCAACGCCGTTTCTGATGAAGAGGCGGCGGGTTTGCTTTTTCCCGTTGACTTGTACAGCGCAAGCACAAGTGCCAGCACAGCAAAACCCAAGCTGCACGCAGCGACCACCACACCTTCCCAAGCATAATGTTGCCAAGCGGCAATCAGGTAAAAGCCACCTAAGCTACCACCAGTGTAGTAATGTACCAGATACAAAGCCGTTGCCGTCGCTTTACCCTGATTGGCTTGTCGGCTTACCCAACCATAAGCGAGAGAGTGAGTAAAAAATGCCCCGCCACTAACCACCAGTAATCCAACAATCATCCAAGTGATGTCATGGTGTAAGGTCACTAATACGCCCAACATGGCAACAATAGTGCCAAATGCCATGCCACGAATCGCACCGAACCTAAGTACCCAGCGTCCACTCAATCGTGATGTAACGGTGCCAGCGAGATAACAGATAAAGACCGACGAAACCAAACTCACTGGCAATTGATAAGGCGGCGCCACCAGCCGGAACGCCATTACCGAAAACAAATTGACGAATAACGCAAAGTTGATACCGCCAATTAACATAGCTAGCCACAACCTTGGGGTACGAAGATGAGATAGCACGCCTCGCGAGTGAGTCAATAACGAGGTATTCCCTTGGGTAAAGTATTGCTGACGCGGCAATAATTTCGTCACCAAGGCGACGCCCAACAAACTCAATACCGCCATTCCTAGCACTGCCCCTTGCCAGCCCCACCAATCGGTCATCATTCCCCCCGCAACACGTCCGGATATCCCGCCAAGAGAGTTGGCACTGATATAGCTACCTACCGCGATCGCAAACGCTTTAGCTGAGAATTCTTCAGCCATATACGCGACCGCAACCGCGGCAAAGCCACCTAGTGCTGCACCCATCAACGCCCGCAACCCAACAATTAACCAAAAGCTGTTGGTTGCTGCCATCAGAAGCCCGATCGCAGGGAGCATCCAGAGGCTGACTAGCATAATCGGACGGCGTCCGAGTCGTTCGGACAATACCGCCCACGGGACGAGTGAGAAGGCAAGACCTAAGGTCGCGGCAGCCAGCAACCAGTTGGCACGGGTTTCACTGATCCCATCGTTGCTCGCAAATACTGGCAACATCGGCTGAAAGAGATATAAGTTGCAAAAAATAAGGAAGGAGCCGAATGCCAGAGCAAAGGCCGTTAATCGGTAACGCGATGAGCCAAGCTCAATCATGACAACCTCATCATATCGTTAAGTTGTGATCATGCTAGCAACGGCAATGTGATTAATAA